>DATBSX010000149.1:0-4703 GCA_036559565.1 Steroidobacteraceae bacterium
GAAGGTGAGCGGCGTCGAGCTGATCCTGACCCGCCTGCACGCCGGCGGAAAGTTTTCCGACAAGAGCTACGAACAGGCCGGCGGGCTGCACGGCGTCGGCGTCTCGGTCGTCAATGCGCTGTCGAAACATCTCGAATGCAACGTGCGCCGCGACGGCCGCGAATGGAATATCGGCTTCCGGGACGGCAAGGTGGTCTCGAAGCTGGAGGCCGTCGGCACGGCCAGGCGCGGACAGACGGGAACGACGGTCCGGTTCTGGCCCGACCCGTCGTTCTTCGACTCGGAGAACATCTCGGCGCCGCGGCTGAAGCACGTGCTGAAGGCCAAGGCCGTGCTCTGCCCGGGCCTGCGGATGAAGCTCACGGTCGAGGCGAGCGGCGAAACCGAGGAGTGGTACTTCACCGGGGATCTCGGCGCCTACCTCGTCGAGCAGCTCGGCAAGGCCGACCGGTTGCCGGAAGAGCCGTATGCGGGCCAGGTCAAGGGCGGCGGCGAGAGTGCCGATTGGGCCTTCTGCTGGGCGCCCGACGCAGCCGAGCCCGTCGCCGAAAGTTACGTCAACCTGATCCCGACGCCGCAAGGCGGCACGCACGTGAATGGCCTGCGATCGGGTGCGACGGACGCGGTGCGTGAATTCTGCGAATTCCGGAACCTCGTGCCGCGCGGCCTCAAGCTCGCGCCGGAAGATGTCTGGATGGGCGTCGCCTTCGTGCTCTCGGTGCGCATGCTGAATCCGCAGTTCGCAGGCCAGACCAAGGAGAAGCTGTCGTCGCGCGAGTCCGCGGCCTTCGTCTCCGGCGTCGTGAAGGACGCTTTCGCGCTCTGGCTCAACCAGCATCCGGAGGCCGGCGAGAAAATCGCGCAGTTCGCGATCGGCAATGCGCAGGAGCGCACCAAGGCCGCCGCGCGCGTCACCCGCAAGCGCATCACGAGCGGGCCGGCGCTGCCGGGCAAGCTCGCGGACTGCACGCTGCAGGAGCCGGAGCGCTGCGAGCTGTTCCTGGTCGAGGGCGATTCGGCCGGCGGGTCCGCCAAGCAGGCGCGCGACCGCTCGTTCCAAGCGGTCATGCCGCTGCGCGGCAAGATCCTGAACACCTGGGAAGTCGAAGCCGCCGACGTCCTCGCCTCGCAGGAAGTGCACGACATCACGACCGCGCTCGGTGTGGACGCGGGCTCCGCAGACCTGTCCGGCCTGCGCTATCACAAGATCTGCATCCTGGCGGACGCCGATTCCGACGGCGCGCACATCGCGACGCTGCTCTGCGCCCTGTTCCTGCGCCACTTCCGGCCGCTCGTGCTGGCCGGGCACGTGTTCGTCGCGATGCCGCCGCTGTTTCGCATCGATGTCGGCAAGAACGTTTATTACGCGCTCGGCGAGCACGACAAGAACGGCACGCTCGACATGATCCAGGCCGAGGGCATCCGCGGAAAGCCGGTGATCACGCGCTTCAAGGGCCTCGGAGAGATGAGCCCGTTGCAGCTGCGCGAGACGACGATGTCGCCCGACACGCGCCGGCTCGTGCAGCTGACCATTGAAGCGAAGGATGGCGCCGACCAGCTGATGGACATGCTGCTCGCGAAGAAGCGCGCCTCCGACCGGCGCGACTGGCTCGAGAGCAAAGGCAACCTGGCGACGGTCTGAGCATGAAAGAGCAGGCACTCGACTTCGAAGGCATCGAGCGGCAGCCGCTTCGCACCTTCACCGAAAAGGCGTACCTCGACTACTCGATGTACGTGATCCTGGATCGCGCGCTCCCGCAGCTCGCAGACGGGCTGAAGCCCGTGCAGCGCCGGATTATCTACGCGATGAGCGAGCTCGGGCTGTCGGCCGGCTCGAAGCACAAGAAATCCGCGCGCACGGTCGGCGACGTCATCGGCAAATACCATCCGCACGGCGATTCCGCCTGCTACGAGGCGATGGTGCTGATGGCCCAGGATTTCTCCTACCGCTATCCGATCGTGGACGGGCAGGGCAACTGGGGATCGACCGACGACCCGAAGTCCTTCGCGGCGATGCGCTACACGGAATCGCGCCTGCGCCCCTACGCGCACGTGCTGCTGTCCGAACTCGGCCAGGGCACGGCCGACTGGCAGCCGAATTTCGACGGCACGCTGGATGAGCCGAAGCTCCTGCCGGCGCGCCTGCCGAACGTGCTCCTGAACGGCACGCAGGGCATCGCGGTTGGCATGGCGACCGACATCCCGCCGCACAACCTGCGTGAAGTGGCCGCCGCCTGCATTCACCTGCTCGACGACCCGGATGCGTCGCCGGCCGAACTCTGCAAGCGCGTCCACGGGCCCGATTTCCCGACGGGCGCCGAGATCGTGACGCCGAAGAGCGAACTGCGCGCGATGTACAAGACGGGCAACGGCAGCTTCCGCGCTCGCGCGGTCTTCGAAATGGAGGATGGCGAGGTCGTCGTCACCGCGCTGCCGTACCAGGTTTCCGGCTCGAAGGTGCTCGAGCAGATCGCGGGCCAGATGCGCGCGAAGAAACTGCCGATGGTCGAGGACCTGCGCGACGAGAGCGACCACGAGCATCCGACCCGGCTCGTGATCACGCCGCGGTCGAATCGCGTGGACATCGAGCAGCTGATGGCGCACCTGTTCGCGACGACGGACCTCGAGCGCAGCTACCGCGTCAACATCAACGTCATCGCGCTCGACGGCCGCCCTCGCGTGCTCGGACTGCGGGACCTTCTCACGGAATGGCTGGGCTACCGCAAGGAGACGGTGAAGCGCCGCCTGCGCTACCGGCTCGAGAAGGTTACGGCGCGCCTGCACATCCTGGACGGCCTCCTGATCGCCTTCCTGAACCTCGACGAGGTGATCCGCATCGTGCGGCGCGAGGACGAGCCGAAGCCGGTCCTGATGAAGCGCTTCAAGCTCTCGGACCTGCAGGCCGAGGCAATCCTCGAGACCAAGCTGCGCCACCTTGCGAAGCTCGAGGAGATGAAGATCCGCGGCGAGCAGAAGGAACTGGCCGAGGAACAGGAGGCGCTCGAGAAGACGCTGAAGAGCGCGGCAAAGCTAACCAAGCTCGTGCGCGACGAGCTCGTGGCCGACGCCGAGGAATTCGGCGACGCGCGCCGGACGAAGATCGTCGAGCGAAAGGCGGCGGAGGCGATCGACGAGACCGAGCTCGTGACCTCGGAGCCGGTCACCGTCGTGCTGTCGACGCTCGGCTGGGTGCGGCAGGCGCGCGGGCACGACCTCGAGCCCGGCCAGCTCTCATACAAGACGGGCGATGCGTTCCAGGCGGCTGCGCGCGGGCGCAGCACGCAGCAGGCCGTGTTCATCGATTCGACCGGGCGGGCTTATTCGCTGCTGGCCCACACCCTGCCCTCGGCGCGCGGGCAGGGCGAACCGCTCTCCGGCCGGCTCGATCCGCCGGAAGGCGCGACCTTTGCCGCCGTGCTGATCGGCGAGCCCGCGGACAAGTGGCTGCTCGCCTGCGACGCCGGGCACGGCTTCATCGCGAAGCTCGAGTCGCTCACCGGCCGCAACCGCGCCGGCAAGACCGTCTTCCGGCTGCCGGAGAATGCGAAGGTCCTGCCGGCGTCGCCGGTGCCCGCGGAGGATCGGGCCCTGGTGGCATCCGTCAACAACGACGGACGCATGCTCGCCTTTCCGGTCACCGACCTGCCGGAAATGGAGAAGGGGCGCGGCAACCTGATTTTCGGCGTGCCCGGCAAGAAGGCGCGCACGGGCGAAGAACTCATGGTCGGCGCCGTCGTCGTGGCGCCGAACCAGTCGGTTGCCGTCCATTGCGGCGAGCGCAAGATGACGCTCTCCTGGAAAGACCTCGAGCACTACGTCGGCTCCCGCGGCCAACGCGGGGCCGTCCTTCCCCGCGGCTGGCGCAAAGTCGACCGCCTGATCGTCGAATAGCGCGCGACAGGCGACCGAGCGGCGCCGGGTCCCGAGCAAGCGAATGTCCGTTCTTCTGAGCGCGCGAGGGAACCCGGCGCTGCGAAGGTCGCCGGCAACGCACGATTCAAGGGTCAGCCGAGGACGACTTCCTCAGGCGCGTTGACGAAATAGCCCTGGATGAACTCGACACCGAGCTGCCAGAGCACCGCCATCGTGTTGGCGTCCTGGACACGCTCCCCGATCGTCACAGCCTTGCACTTGCGCGCAAGCTCCACGACCGCCTTCACGCGCGCCTGCTTGTCCTGGTCCGCCGAGAGGCCCTGCATCAGCGCGCCGTGGATCTTCACGAAGTCCGGGTGCAGGTGATTCAGGATCAACTCCGTGTCGCGCCCCATGCCGAAGCCCTCGAGCGCAAAGCGGAAGCCGCGCTCGCTGAGGAGCTTGTGCAGCGCAACCGTTTCCTTGATCTGCTGCGCCGCGACTTCCTCGCGCACCTGGAACACGATGCGCGCCGGCTCGATCTTCGTGGTCTTCAGCTGGTTCGCGAGCCACGCGGGCAGCGAGGCGTCGGCCAGCGTTTCCTGCGACAGGCGGACGAAGAGGGCGCCCGGCTTGCGCGCGGCGCAGAACGACATGGCGGCGCCGACGACCCAGCGGTCCACGTTCTTCATGAGGTCGTTGCGTTCGGCGGCCGGCATGAATACGGAAGGCAGCACTTCCTCGCCTTGTTCGTCGAGCATGCGCACCAGCACGTCGTACATGCCTAGGTCCTCGCCGACCAGGCTCGCGATCGGCTGCTGGACGAGCCGGAAGCGGTTCTCCATCAGCGC
>DATBSX010000150.1:0-2520 GCA_036559565.1 Steroidobacteraceae bacterium
CGTCGCGTTCACCGCTCTCGCAGCAGTCGGCTGCGGCTACAAGGAGCGGGCCGCCGAGGACTTGCAGCCAGACCGCATGTACGAGAAGGCGCACAAGCTCCTTCTCGGCGGCGACTACCGCGGGGCCGTGCGCTATTACGAAGCGCTTGACGCGCGCTACCCGTTCAGCGAAGAGGCGCGCCAGGCGCGGCTCGACATCATCTACGCGTACTACCGCTCGCGCGAACAGGAGGCGGCGGAAGACGCGGCCGACCAGTTCATCCGCGAGAATCCGACGCACCCGCGCGTCGACTACGCCATGTACCTGCGCGGCCTCGTGTATTTCGAGCGCTCACCGAATTTCCTCGAGCGCTGGTTCAACACCAACCTCAACGAGCGCCCGCCGCAGGACGTGCGGCGCGCCTTCGACGCCTTCGAACAGCTGATCAAGCAGCACCCGCAGAGCATCTACGCGCACGACGCGCGCCAGCGCATGATTTTCCTGCGCAACCGCCTCGCGGACTACGAGGTCTACGTGGCGAACCTCTACCTGAAGCGCGAGGCCTACGTCGCCTCCATCGACCGCGCGCGCTTTTGCATCGAGAACTACGACGGCGCGCCCGCGGTCAAGGAGGCGCTGCAGATCATGATCGCCTCCTACGAGGGCCTCGGGCTCAAGGACCTCGCGGAACGCTCACAGGAAGTGTTCGCGCTCAACTACCCGAATGCGGACCCGAACGAGAAGAAGAAGCGCGACTGGTGGCCGTTCAACTGATCAGGATTCGCCGGGGCGATAGCCTGAGGTGATCGGATAGCGCCAGTCGCGGCCAAATGCGCGGCTACTGACGCGAATTCCCGGCGGAGCCTGGCGCCGCTTGTATTCATTGCGCTTCACGAGCTCGAGCACGCGCGTCACGGTCGCGCGGTCAAAGCCCATCTCGACGATCTCGTCCACGGAGCGGTCGTACTCGATGAAGGCCTCGAGGATCGGGTCGAGCACGTCGTACGGTGGCAGGCTGTCGGAGTCGAGCTGGTTGTCGCGCAGCTCGGCCGTAGGCGGCCGCTCGATGATGCGCGCCGGGATCACGGGCTTCGCATCCTGGGCATTCCGCCAGCGCGCGAGCCGCCAGACGAGCAGCTTGCTGCAGTCCTTGATCGGCGCGTAGCCGCCGGCCATGTCGCCGTACAGCGTCGCGTAGCCGACCGACATCTCGCTCTTGTTGCCGGTCGTCAGCACCATGTGGTGCGTCTTGTTGGAGATCGCCATCAGGAGCATGCCGCGGCAGCGCGCCTGGATGTTCTCCTCGGTCGTGTCGGGCTTGCGGCCCTTGAACTCCTCCGCGAGCGAGGTGACCGTCGCCTGATACATGTCCTCGATCGGGATCACGGAGTAACGAACCCCGAGCGCATTCGCCATCGCCGCGGAGTCCTCGGTCGACATCGCCGACGTGTGCCGGGAGGGCATCATCACGGCGTGCACGCGCTGGCTTCCGAGCGCATCGCAGGCGAGTGCGAGCACGAGCGCGGAATCGACGCCGCCCGAGAGGCCGAGCACGACGCCCGGGAAGCCGTGCTTGCCCACGTAGTCGCGGATGCCGAGGACGAGCGTCCGCCAGACGCTTTCTTCGCCGAGCGGAAGCCGCGAGATCGAGCAGCCTGAAAAGCGGACGCCGTTGCCCGCCGGCTCGATGTCGAACACGGAGAGACTCTCTTCAAACGCGGGCAGGCGATGCACGACCTGCCCGCCGGCGTCCGTGATGAACGAGGATCCATCGAAGACGAGCTCGTCCTGCCCGCCGACCAGGTTCAGGTAAGTGAACGCGAGCCCGGTCTCTTTCGCACGCAGGGCCATGTTCTCTTCGCGCCCGGTTTGCTTGCCCTGCTCGTAAGGCGAGGCATTCAGCGCGATGGCGAAGGCGGCGCCCGCCTTCGCCGCAGCGGCCGCCGGCTCGACGTGCCAGACGTCCTCGCAGATGAGGGGCGCGATGCGGATGCCGCCGAATTCCACGATGACCGCGGCGTCCCCCGGCGTGAAGTAACGCTTCTCGTCGAAGACCTGGTAATTCGGCAGGCAGCGCTTGCGGTAGTTCGCGATCTTGCGCCCGTCGCGCAGCCATGCCGCGCCGTTGAACAGCACGCCGCCGGAATACTCAGGATAACCGACGAGCAGGTCGATGCCGCGCGCAGCGTCGGCGAGCCGCGCCAGCGCCTCGTCGATGCGGCGGCGGAAGCCGCGATGGAACAGGAGGTCCTCGGGCGGATAGCCGGACAGCGCGAGCTCGGGCGTGACCATCAGCGCGGCGCCGGCCCGCTTCGCCTCCTGCAGCCGCGCGGCGACCTTGTCGGAGTTGCCGGGAACGGCGCCGACCGTCGGGTTGATCTGCGCGAGGGCGATGCGGGTCACGTTCAGCGCTTGCGTTTGCGGCGGCGGCCGGCCGCCAGTGCCTTCTTCATGGCGCTGCCGAGTTCGGCGGCGGAGCGCACGGTCCGTACGCCGGCCGCATCGAGCGCCCGGTACTTGTCCGCTGCCGTGCCCTTCCC
>DATBSX010000151.1:0-3076 GCA_036559565.1 Steroidobacteraceae bacterium
CTCGCGATCGGCGTCTGCGACCGCCTGCTGATGATGCAATACAGCGTCTATTCGGTGATCTCGCCGGAGGGCTGCGCGTCCATCCTCTGGAAGAGCCCGGACCGGCGCGAACTCGCCGCCGAGGCGATGGGCATTACAGCCGAGCGGCTGTCGAAGCTCAACCTGCTCGATGAAGTCATTCCAGAGCCGCTTGGCGGCGCGCATCGCGAGCCGCAGGTCATGGCCGATCGCCTGCGCGACGCGCTCACCCGCCATCTCGCCGAGCTGGCCGCGCTGCCGGCCGACGAGCTCCTCGCCCGGCGCCAGAAACGGCTGCGTGGGTTCGGGGTTTACGGCGGGACCTGAAGTGCTTCTCCTGGCGCACGCGCTCGATGCCATCGATCCGCACTGGCGCACCGCGAAACTCTGCGTCGCACTGTCGGGCGGGCTCGATTCCACGGTTTTGCTTCACGCGATGGCCGCGCTTGCAACGGAAGTGCCCGTAAAACTCCGCGCAATCCACGTCGACCATGGCCTTCAGGCGGCATCGCCCGCCTGGGCGGACGCCTGCGCCGCCGCTTGCCGCAGCGCCGGCGTGCCGCTCGAGATCCTGTCGCTGGCCCTCGCTCCGCCCCGGGGCGCGAGCGTCGAGGCCGCGGCACGCGAGGCTCGCTATGCCGCGCTCGCGCCGTTGCTCGAGGACGGCGAGTGGCTTCTGACTGCGCATCACCGCAATGATCAGCTAGAGACGGTGCTGATCCAGCTGTTGCGCGGGGCCGGCGTTGCCGGGCTTGCGGCGATGCCGGCACGCGTCGCATTCGGCCGCGGGAGCCACGTGCGCCCACTGCTCGACTTCGACCGCGCGGAGCTCGCGGCCTATGCCGGCGCGCATCGCCTTGCATGGATTGACGATCCCATGAATCTCGATCCGCGCTTCGACCGCGGATGGCTGCGCAGCCGCGTGCTGCCCGCGATCCGCGAGCGATGGCCGGCGGCCGCATCAACCGTGGCGCGCAGCGCCTCGCACCTGGCCGAGGCCTCGCGCCTGCTTTCAGAAATCGCGGCAATCGATGCGGTGGGCATCGTGGATGACGGGCGCCTGTCGCTCGTGGGACTTGCGCGGCTTTCGCGCGACCGCCAGGTCAACCTGGTGCGCGGCTGGCTGCGGGAGCAGGGGCTGCGGCCCCCGCCGGCTGCGAGGCTCAATGCCGCGCTGCCGGATTTCATGACGGCTCGGGAAGACGGCGCCCCGGCCCTGCGTTGGGATGGCGGCGAGATCCGGCGCTACCGCGGCCTGCTCTACGCACTGCAGTCGTTGTGGGAAGCGGTGCCAGCAAACGATGACGGCGCCACGTCAGTCGAGCTCGGGCCGGGTTGCGGGCAATTCGCTCTCGTTGCGGGCTTGGGGGGCGGCCTGTGCGCGGCGCGCACCGTGCGACCGGTGCTTCGATTTCGAAGGGGTGGGGAGAGCCTGCGGCCGCATCCGGGGAGGCCGCGAAAGCGCCTGAAGGACCTCTGCCAGGAGGCGGGCGTCGTGCCCTGGATGCGCGAGCGACTGCCGCTCGTCTTCGTCGGGGATCAGCTCGTCGCCGTCGCGGATCTCTGGATCGATGCGGACTTCGCAGCCGAGGCGGGCAGGCCCGCCCTGAAGCCGGTGTGGACCGGCCGGCCGCAGATCTACTGAGGGCGCGCGCCCGGCCTCAGCGCCAGCATTCGGCCGTATTGTCGGCGCCGCCGGAGTCGAGCGCAGAGCGGACGCCGGCCTGGGTCACGGTGAACGACCGGCAGGCCGTGTCCTGGAACTGGTTCTGCCCCGCAACCGCCGTCGCCTGGACCGTGTAGGTCGTGGCGGTGCCGGGAACAGGCATCGTCAGCGCGTACCAGCCATTCTTGCTCACGGCCGCGCCCTGCAGCTGGCCGGCGGCGCAGTTGGTCGCGCCCGCGATTGACGTCGCGTAGGTGTTGCATTGGAGATAGTGCTTCTCCTCCTGCGTCGCGAGCGCGAGGACGGCATCCTTCGCGTCCGAGCGCTGGCTGCGGAGCACGTAGTTTCGGTACGAAGGCACCGCGATCGCCGTCAGGATCCCGATGATAATCATGACCACCACGAGCTCGATCAGCGTCACGCCTCGCTGGCTGTGCATGCGGTTCATCAGTTCACTCCAGTCTGCCGCCAGAAGGTGCGCACCGGCGCGAGATTGATGCCGACGCCGCAGCTTTCAAGGCCGACGAGGCATACCGGGTCGGGGCGGCATTCCGCGCCGACGCAGGTCGTCGGATTCTCCGGGCTCGGGAAGAGCCAGACCACTTCCGGCGCGAGGCCGCCCTGGGCGAGCTCGGTGTCGCGGTCGTCAACGGAGTCCGGCGGATCTTCCGGGCTCTCGCGGTCATAGACCGGGGCGCCCGTGTACGCGCTGATCGAGTAGAGCCGGTTCGTGCCGACGCCCGGGGCGCAGCTCGCGCTCGCCGTCGTCGACGCCGAGTTCGGCTCGTAGGTCGTGAACTGGATCATGCTCTCGATCGTGCGCGCCTCGGCGAGGTTCTTCTCGCCCGTGAAGCCGGCGGCGGGGCGGCGCAGGTCGAGGCGCCAGCCCGTCGCGGCCGCCGGCACCGTCGGCGTGATCGTGTTCGTGATGTCGATCAGGTTCACGTCCGCCTCGGTGATCACCGTCGCCGCGTCGTACTGCGCCTGGGAGAGGCGGGCGAACGGCTGGTGGTCACGCAGGCTGTAGAAGCGGTCCTGCGCCTCGATGTTGAGCGGATGCGCCCGGTAGCCCGACCCGATCGCGATGTTGATCCAGGTATGGCCGCCCGAGGACAGGAAGGCGACGTCCGGCGCGCTGTAGAAGCGCCGGGTCGTCGTCACCGGGTGGGTCGTCAGGTGCGCGTTGCCGAGCGAGGCGAACACGCCGCCCGCGATCAGGTTGGTCGCCGTCTGGCCGTTGTTGATGTCGAAGCGCCAGACGCGCCCGCCCATGTCGCCCGCGTACATCCGGTCGGCGTAGCCGTCACCCGTGATGTCGAACACGCGGATGTCGCCGGGGAAGCCGAACTTGAACTGGGCGTGCTTCATGTTCGCGGTAGCGTCGGTCGTCGG
>DATBSX010000152.1:0-5347 GCA_036559565.1 Steroidobacteraceae bacterium
TTCGAGTGCATCCTCGAGCGAACCGACGAGCCGCGGTGCGATGCCCGGGTCATCCAGCAATCCGGAAGCGAGCACCGCGGGATCGTCGCGCGGGACGTCGGAAATCATGAAGGCCTCGATGCGGGCGCCGGTGAAGAGTCCCGGCAGGCGGCCGCCCTTGATGCAAGAGAGTGCGACGCGCTCGCGATTCAGGCGTTCGATGTCGAGGCGCCCGGTGAGCGAGCGGTCGAACAGCGCGCGCAGGTCCTCGAGACCGACGCCCGGCGCCGGCACTTCAAGAAGCGCCGACGCACCGCCCGAGACAAGCAGCAGCACCCGGCTGCCCGCGGCCGTCTGCTGCGCGAACTCGAGCAACGCGCGACCCGCGGCAAGGCTGCGCTCGTCGGGACGCGGGTGCCCCGCTTCCAGGCATTCGATGCCCGCATGCTCCCGCAGCTCGCCGGGAATCGCGCCATCGGGCGCCACGACGAGTCCGCGGACAAGCTGGTCGCCGAGCGCATCGACTGCGCCCTGCATCATCGCGGCGGCGGCCTTCCCGACGGCAAAGGCGCTGACGGGTCCCTCTGCGCGGGCTGCCGTGAGCGCTGCGCGCATGCGCCGCCGCCCGTCCACGGCGGCAAGGGCCGTGCGAAACAGGTCGAGCAGGAGGCTTCGGCGCGGGTCGACGTTGTCGAAGGGGACGCGCCCCTTCAGCGACATGTCGCGGTGTCCACAGGGATGTGCATGCTGAAGGGGCGCGTCCCCTTCGACGGTCAGATGGCGCGGGCCGTGCGTCCGCCCGGCAGGTCCAGCAGGCGCTGGGCACGCACGCCGTCGGAACGCTCATGCTCGATCCGCGCGAGGAATTCGCGCGTCACGTCGCCGGTCACGTACTCGCCCGAGAAGCAGGACGTGTCGAAGGCCGTGATCCGCGCATCGTCGTGCCGGCAGGCGGCAACGAGATCCTCGAGGTCCTGGTACACCAGCCAGTCGGCGCCGATCGAGGCGGCGACGTCGTCTTCGCTGCGGCCACTTGCGACGAGCTCGGAGGCGACTGCCATGTCGATCCCGTAGACGTTCGGGAACCGCACCGGCGGCGCGGCGGACGCGAAGTAGACCTTGCGTGCTCCCGCCTCGCGCGCGAGCTCGATGATCTGCGCCGAGGTCGTGCCGCGGACGATCGAGTCGTCCACGAGCAGGACGTTGCGGTCGCGGAACTCGAGGTCGATCGCGTTCAGCTTGTGGCGCACCGACTTCTGGCGCATTTCCTGGCCCGGCATGATGAAGGTGCGCCCGATGTAGCGGTTCTTGACGAACCCCTCGCGGTATTTCACGCCAAGGGCGAGCGCGAGCTGCAGGGCGCTGGTCCGGCTCGTGTCGGGGATCGGGATCACGACCTCGATGTCGTGGTCGGGCCGCAGGCGCGCGATCTTGTCGGCGAGCTTCTCGCCCATGCGCATGCGCGCCTTGTGCACGGAGATGTTGTCGATGATCGAGTCCGGCCGCGCGAAATACACGTATTCGAAGATGCAGGGCGTGTGCCGCCCGGCCGGCGCGCACTGCTGGGCATGCATGCGCCCGTGCATGTCGATGTAGATCGCCTCGCCCGGCCCGACGTCGCGTTCGAGCGTGAAGCCCAGCATGTCGAGCGCGACGCTTTCCGATGCGAGCATCCACTCGAGCCCGCGCGCGGTCTTGCGCTTGCCAAGCACCAGCGGACGGATGCCGTTCGGGTCGCGAAAGCCCGCGATGCCGTGCCCGACGATCAGCATGACGACGGCATAACCGCCGCGGCAGCGCCGGAACACGCCCTCGATCGCGCGGAACACGTCGGCCGCCGCCGGTCGCGCCGGCGTCGAACGCTGCAGCTCGCTGGCGAAGACGTTGAGCAACACTTCGGAATCCGATCGCGTGTTGAGGTGCCGGCGGTCCTCTTCGACCATCGTGCGAGAGAGCTCGGCGGCATTCGTCAGGTTGCCGTTGTGCCCGAGGCCGATGCCGAAGGGCGCATTGACGTAGAACGGCTGCGCCTCGTCGGCGCCGTCGCAGCCGGCCGTCGGGTAGCGCACGTGGCCGATGCCCGCGTTGCCGATAAGCTGGCGCATGTCCTCCTCGCGGAAGACGTCGCGCACGAGGCCGGCGTCCTTGCGCACGAAGAGCGCATGCTCGTCCATCGTCATGATGCCGGCGGCGTCCTGGCCGCGGTGCTGAAGCACCGACAGCGCGTCGTAGATGCGCTGGTTGACGGCGGAAGTGCCGACAATGCCGACGAGGCCGCACATGGCTAGGTCGCCGCCTTTTCAGTCGCTTCGTCGTAGAGCTCGATCGCGGCCGGCCGCGCGTAACGCTCGATCCAGTTCGCGACCTCTTCCGCGGCCCGCATCGAATGCGTCCGGTCCCACCAGGCCTCCATGTCGAGGTTGGCGGCGCGTCCGGCAAGCACCAGGAGCCCGATCACGACGACGCCCCGCACGAGGCCGAAGACGACGCCGAGCAGGCGGTCCATCGCGGCGAGGCCCACGGCGCGGCGCGCGAAATGCGAGACGATGCTGCCGACGAGCGAGCCGAGCAGGAGCACGAGGAGCAGCACGATCGCCCGGCCCATCCATTCGCGCACGCCCGGTTCCGCCAGCGCCCCGCCGAGCCAGGGGTTGACGAGGTAGGCGTAGTGCCAGGCGAGCCAGAGGCCAAGGAGCCAGGCCACGAGCGCAATCGACTCGCGGATGAAACCGCGGAAATAACCGACGGCACCCGAGATGAGCAGGATGATGGCGAAGATGTGATCGGCGCCGTCCATTGGACCAGGGGGCCCCCGCGAAACGTGCGGCATTCTATCCGATCAGGGGTGCCGGGCGACGACCGGGTGGAATCCGTCCTTGGCGAGCCGGGCCGCAATCTCCTCGGCGCGCGCGCGGTCCTGTTCCGGGCCGACACGGACACGGTAGAGCACCTGCCCTGAGGCGCGGTACTCGAGGATGAACGCCGCATAGCGGCGCTTTTGCAGCTCCGCGACCTGTTGCTCCGCTTTAGCGCGGTTCGAAAACGCGCCGATCTGCACGGCCCAGGCCGTTGCGACCGCAGGCACCGGCGTGGGCTTCGCGGCCGCCGGTTTCGGCGTGGCCGACTCCGTGGCCGGCAGTGGCGTCGCCGCGGCCTGCGGCGCCGTCCCGGCTGTCTTTGGCGGAGCGGGTTTTGTATCCGTTTCGCGCACAACCGGTTTGGGTACTGGCTTCGGCGCGTCGCTGGCGGGCCGAGCAGCTTCCGGCAGCGCGGGCTCCGGCACCAGGACCTGTTCCTCCGGCGCGGGCTCGTGGCCGACAACCGGGACTTCGACGCGGCGCGTCGGCTGCCCGGACGGCTCTGCCGGCGCAGGTCCGCGGCCTTTCAGGATGGCCGGCACGACGAGCACCACGATGGCGACCAGTACCAGCGCACCTATCAAGCGTTCGCGCACGCGCACTTCCATGGCCGCCGATTGTATCCCCTGCGCCGGTCAGTGCACGGCACCCAGCCAGGCGAGCGCGGGCCCGACCGTCAGGAATGAACCGAACACGACGACACGGTCGCCCGGTCTCGCTTCGGACTGCGCGGCCGCCATGCCCGCTGCGACGTCGGCGGCCGCGAGCACCGAACCGCCGCCGGCCCGCTCGATGCGCCGGGCAAGCTCGGAGGGCGCGAGCGCGCGCGAACCCTCGAGTCCGACGGCGATCCAGCGCCCGACCTGCGGAGCGAGCGCGGCGACGATCGCCTCGACGTCCTTGTCGCGGAGGATTCCGCAGACGGCGATCGTGCGGCCGCGGCCCGGGCGCGCCGCGAGGCTCGCGGCCAGCGACTGCGCGGCCTGCGCGTTGTGGGACACGTCCAGGATCCACTCCGGCTCGCCGGCGATGACCTGGAATCGCCCCGGCAGCGCCACCTTGGCGAGGCCGGCGCTCACGGCCGCGTCGGGTACGAGCAGTTTCGGCTCCGTGGCCTCGAGCATTGCGACGGCAACCGCCGCGTTGCCGAGCTGGCTTGCCCCGGCAAGTGCAGGCAAGGGCAGCTCGCGCCGCCGCGAGCCGAGACCCACGTAGTCCCAGCCGTCCGCCCGCTCGACGAAGTCGAAATCCGTGCCGATGCGCCGCAGGCGCGCGCCGATCTTCGCCGCGTGCGCGGCGACGCTCGTCGGCATCGTGCGACCGCCGAAGATCGCGGGCTTGCCGGCGCGGAAGATGCCCGCCTTTTCGGCGCCGATCGCCTCGATCGTGTCGCCGAGGTATTCACGATGGTCGATGCCGACCGAGACGACTGCGGCGACGTCGGCGTCGAGGATGTTGACCGCATCGAGCCGGCCGCCCATGCCGACCTCGAGCACGGCGACGTCCACGCGCGCGCGGGCGAACACGAGCAGGGCCGCGAGCGTGTTCCATTCGAAGAAAGTGAGCGAGGTGTCGCCGCGCGCGGCGTCGATTTCGGCAAAGGCTGCCAGCAGGGCTGCGTCCGCGACCTCGCGCCCGTGCACCCGGATCCGTTCGTTGTAGCGCACGAGGTGCGGCGACGTGAAAAGCCCGGTCTCGTAGCCGGCGGCCGTCAGGATCGCGTCGAGGTAAGCGGTGACCGAGCCCTTGCCGTTAGTGCCGCCGACGGTCAGGACAGTCGCGGGAAATTCCAGCCCGAGCCTCTTCCAGGCATCACCGACCCGTGCGAGTCCCGGGTCGATCTCGACGGGATGCGCCCCCTGTTGCCAGGCGAGCCAGGCCGCCAGGGTCGCAAAGCGCATGCGAAGGGTTCAGCCGGAAGGCGCAGGACGGCGCAGCAGGATCCTGAGCAGGGAGGCAATGCGCTCGCGCAGGTCGCGGCGGTCGAGAATCATGTCGATGGCGCCGTGATCGAGCAGGAACTCGCTGCGCTGGAAGCCTTCGGGCAGGGTCTCCCGCACGGTCTGCTGGATCACGCGCGGGCCGGCGAAGCCGATCAGCGCCTTGGGCTCGGCGATGTTGACGTCGCCGAGCATCGCGAGGCTCGCCGATACGCCGCCCGTCGTCGGGTCGGTCTGCACCGAGATGAACGGCAGTTTCTCGGCCGCAAGCGCCGCGAGCGCGGAGCTCGTCTTCGCCATCTGCAGCAGCGACAGCAGCCCTTCCTGCATGCGCGCCCCGCCGCTCGCAGAGAAGCACACGACCGGCGTGCGGTGCGCGATGGCGTGCTCGACGCCTCGCACGAAGCGCTCGCCGACCACCGAACCCATCGAGCCGCCCATGAACGAGAACTCGAAGGCGCCGGCGACGATGTCGATGCCCTCGAGCGTCCCGCTCATCACGACGAATGCGTCCCGCTCGCCGACAGCCTTCTGCGCCGCGGCCAGCCGGTCGCGGTAGCGCTTCGAGTC
>DATBSX010000153.1:0-10975 GCA_036559565.1 Steroidobacteraceae bacterium
GAATTCCTGAACTCCGGCAAGGTCGTTCCGAACACGCTGCCGTTCTCTGAGGCCGTCCGCGCGGGCGACACGCTCTATCTCTCCGGGCAGGTGGGCATCAAGCCCGGCACGATGCAGCTCGTCCCCGGCGGCATCCGCGAAGAGGCCCGCCAGACGCTCGAGAACATCAAGGCCACGCTCGAGGCGCACGGCTACTCGATGCGAAACATCGTGAAGTGCACGGTGATGCTCGCCGACATCGGCGAGTGGGCGACATTCAACGAGGTCTACAAGTCGTTCTTCACGCCGCCCTACCCGGCCCGCAGCGCACTCGGCGCGAACGGCCTCGCACTCGGGGCGCGCGTCGAAGTCGAGTGCATCGCCTCTACTGCGGGTTCTGCGGCAGCCCGTCCGTGATCTCGTAGTAGTCGCCCTTGTCGGCGACGTAGATGTGGATGGCGAGCTTCGTGTTCGTCGGCGCATCGAATGCGCCCATCGCGACGCCGATGAAGTCCTTGTGGATCGGGTCCCAGAAGAGCGAGGCGCCGCAGGTCGAGCAGAACCCGCGCTGCACCTTCTCGGACGAGCGGTACCAGGCGACGTTGAATTCGCCCTCGACCTTCAGCGCCTTGCGCGGCACGTCGGTGGACGCCCAGTAATGCCCGGAGGTCTTGCGGCACTGGATGCAATGGCAGCCGTCCGGCGGCCTCAGCTCGCCCTCGACCTGGAACTTCACGGCGCCGCAGAGACAGGAACCCGTGTGCATGGTGTATTCCTCCAGCCTGCTGCATCATTCTAGCCATGAAACGCATCCTGAAATGGATCGCGCTCGCGCTGCCGGTCGTGCTGCTGGCGGCGTTCTTCGTCGGCTACTTCCGTTCCGACAATGAGTGCTCCGATCCCGGCCGCGGCACGCCGGCACATCCGGTCAAGGCGATCGTCCACTGCGATTACGGCCTCGCGGACGTCCTGAAGCTCGAAAACATCGAAAAGCCTGTCGCCGGCGAGGGCCAGATCCTCGTGAGGGTCCGGGCCGCCTCCGTGAACCCGCTCGACTGGCATTACATGCGCGGCACGCCCTACGTCATGCGCCTCTCGACGGGCCTGCGCCGACCGAGCGAAATCCGCCTCGGCGTCGACTACGCCGGCACCGTGGAAGCGGTCGGGCCTGGCGTCACGCGGTTCAAGCCGGGCGACGAGGTGTTTGGCGCCCGGACCGGCGCCTTCGGCGAGTACGTGACGGCGAAGGCGGACGGCAGCGTTGCGCTGAAGCCCGCGTCCCTTTCGTTCGAGCAGGCGGCCGCCGTGCCGGTCGCGGCGGTCACGGCGCTCCAGGGATTGCGCCAGGGTGGCGCCGGTCCGGGCAAGCGGGTGCTGATCAACGGCGCTTCGGGCGGCGTCGGCACGTTCGCGGTGCAGATCGCAAAGGCGCAGGGCGCGCACGTCACCGGCGTCTCGAGCACGCGCAATCTCGAGCTCGTGCGCTCGCTCGGCGCCGACCAAACCATCGATTACACGAAACTGGACTACACGAACGCCGGCGTGAAATACGACATGATCCTCGACAACGTCGGGAACCACGGAATCCTGGAGAACCGGCGCGCATTGACGCCCGAGGGCAAGTACGTGCTGATCGGCGGCGGCGGACCGGACGACGGGCATTGGATCGGCCCGATGATCAATCCGGTCAAGGCGCTCCTGATTTCGCCTTTCGTCTCACAGGACATGGGCATGATGCTCGCCGAACTGACGCCGGAGGATCTCGGCGCGCTGGCCGGTCTCATGCAGTCCGGCGTGGTGACGCCCGTCATCGACCGGCGGTACAGTCTTGCGCAAGTGCCCGAGGCGATCCGTTACCTCGAAGCCGGCCACGCCCGCGGCAAAGTCGTCATCACGGAGTGAGAAGATGAACAATCCTTCGCGCCTCCGTGCGGTGCTGATCGGCGGCTCGATCGCCGGTGTGCTCGATATTCTATTTGCGATTACGTACAACGCCGTGAATGGCACCGCGCCGGTCAAGCTCCTGCAGATCGTGGCGAGCGGCCTCCTCGGCAAGGCGGCATTTGACGGCGGCGTGCCGGCGGCCATCGTCGGACTCGCCGGACATTTCGGGATGTCGTACCTCTGGGCTGCGCTGTTCATGGCTGCCGCCGTGCGCCTGCCGCCCCTCGTCGCGAAGCCGGCCGTGGCCGGCCCCATCTTCGGCATCCTCGTGTTCTTCACAATGCGGCTCGTCGTGCTGCCGCTTTCGGCGTTCCCCTTCCCGATCGTGTTCAGGCCGCTGTCGTGGGGACTCGACCTGCTCTCGCACATGTTCTTTTTCGGCCTGCCGATTGCGTTCATGGCGGCAAAGGCCCTGCGGGCGGAGAGACGGCTATGAAAAGAGTCACAGGGATCGGCGGAATCTTCTTCAAGGCGAAGGATCCGGTCGCGCTTCGCGCGTGGTACCAGAAGCACCTCGGAGTCGACGTCCTGCCCTGGGGCGGGGCGGCGTTCCTCTGGGCCGACGAAGCGGGCAACGCGTACAAGGGCACGACGGTCTGGAACATCGGCGATGCGAAGGACGACTCCTACGCGCCGAGCACGTCGAGTTTCATGATCAACTATCGCGTGGCGGATCTCGCCGCGCTGCTGGCGGCGCTACGCGCGGAAGGCTGCCAGGTGCTCGAGAAGACCGACGACTCGGAGTACGGCAAGTTCGGCTGGGTCATGGACCCGGAAGGCAACAAGGTCGAACTCTGGCAGCCGCCGCCCGGGCAATGAGAAAGCTCGCCGGCGAGTGTCTCTGCGGGGCCGTCCGGTACTCCGTCGAGGACGCATTCCGTTACGCCCTCAACTGCCACTGCTCGCAGTGCCGGCGCGCGACCGGCGCCGCCTTCAAGTCGTTCGCGGGCATCGAGCGATCCCGGTTCGAGGTGCAGGCCGGCGAGCAGGCCCTTCTCATCTATGGCGATGAGGCAAGCCATGACGCACATTGCGGAACCTGCGGCGGGTTCCTGTATTCCGTCGTGCGCGAGGGAAAATTCGTCCATGTCAATCTCGGATCGCTGGCCGATGAGCCATCCATCCGTCCGACGGCCCACATCTTCGTGGGCTCCAAGGCACCCTGGCACACGATTTCCGACGACCTTCCGCAGCACGACGCGCTGCCGTGATACTGGCATGATGCCCATCGCGGCGGGCATGGGGGGCAATGTCATGCAACGCTTGTCTGGAATTCTGGCCGTCGCGGCGCTCGGGTTTGGCGCCGCCTGTGCGGGCTCGTCTCCTGCGTCGCAGGATGCCGGCGCGAAGAATGTGGCCGCGCCGACCGCCATCGAAGGGACCGCCGCGTATCGCGAGCGCACCGCGATGCCGCCCGGCGCAGAGTTCGAGGCCGTGCTCCAGGACGTCTCGCGCGCCGACGCGCCGGCGATGGAGATCGCCCGCGCCACGATCCCGAATGCACCAAACCCGCCGATCCGGTTCACGATTCCTTTCGATGCGGCGAAAATCCATGCGCGGCACAGCTACGCGGTTCGCGCCGTGATCCGGGCCGACGGCCAGCTCCTGTTCAGCTCGGACGCCGTGTATCCCGTGCTCACCCACGGCGCCGGCCATACGGTGGACATCCTCCTGAAGCGCGCGGCCGTCGCGCCCGCAGCGGATTCGGCGCTGATGAACACGCCGTGGAAAATCCTCTCGATCGCCGGCGAACCGCTGCAGGCGATCGAAGGCAAGCGCGAGCCGCGGCTCATCCTCCTGAGCGAGAACGGGCGCGAAAGCTGGTCGGCGACGATCGGCTGCAACCAGATGTCCGGCGGCCTCGACGTCAATGGCGACCGCATCGAATTCAAGGCCGGCATGGCGACGCTGATGGCCTGTCCGCCCCCGCTCGACATGCTCGAGAAGCAGCTGGGCCAGTCGCTGATGGCGAGTACGCACTGGCGCATCCAGGGTAACCGGCTCGAACTGCGCGACGACGCGGGCGGGCAGACGTTCCTCTGCGAGGCTGCGCACCCTGAGTAAGCCCGGCTTGGCGATCCGACTGGTCCCGGTCACGGAAGATGGCGTGGCCGCTGATGCCGTCGATCTGCCGCCACCCGCCCTGGAAATCCTGCCGGCGACGGTCGCCATGTACCGGGCGACCGGATTCGTCCCACCCTGGATCGCCTATCTCGCGGTCAGCGACGGCAGAACCGTCGGCACCTGCGCCTTCAAGAGCGCGCCGGTCAATGGCCGCGTCGAGATCGCCTATTTCACCTTCCCGCAGTTTGAGGGCCGCGGGATCGCGACCGCGATGGCAAGACGCCTCATCGCGGTCGCGCGCGCCGAGCGACCCGGCATCGTCGTCGCCGCGCAGACATTGCCGGTACGGAATGCCTCGAACAGAATACTCGAAGCGCTCGGATTCAAATTAGCGGGCCTTGCAGTGGATGCCGACGTCGGCGAAGTCTGGGAGTGGCAACTGTCCTAGGGAGGTCGAATGTCGTTTTTTGCAAAGCTGCGGGGTGACGGGGCCGCATTGCCGCCGCAACCCTCGTTCAAGTCCGCGGCGCTCGCCTGGGTCGGCGGATTCCTCGCGATCGCATCAGTGGCGCTACTGACGAACCAGTTCGCCGTCATGCTCGTGCTCGGCTCCTTCGGCGCCTCCTGCGTCCTGGTATTCGGCTTCCCGGACGTGCCCTTCGCGCAGCCCCGGAACGTCATCGTCGGCCACTTCCTGAGCTCGCTGATCGGCCTCGCCTTCCTCACCGCCTTCGGTCCGCACTGGTGGTCGGTCGCGCCCGCCGTCGGCACGGCGATTGCCGCGATGATGCTGACGCGCACGGTGCACCCGCCCGCGGGCTCGAACCCCGTCATCGTCTACCTGATGCAGCCGGGCTGGGGTTTCCTGCTGTTCCCGACGCTCGTCGGCGCACTCGTCGTCATTGCGGTCGCGCTCATCTACAACAATGCGACGCGCGAGGCGCGCTACCCGAAGTACTGGTGGTGATCGAGCGCCTGAAGCTGCCGGTCAGCGAAGCGGATCTCGCGGCGCTTGCGGAGCTCCTCGCGGACGCCGTCGCGTCCGGTGCGGCGGTCAGTTTTCTCTCGCTGACGCGCGAAGAAGCCGAGTCCTGGTGGCGCAAGCAGTTTTCTTCACCCGCCTCGGGTTCGATCACCCTCGTCGCGCGCGACGCGGCGGGCATCGTTGGATCCGTGCAGCTGCACCCGTCCTGGGCGCCGAACCAGCCGCATCGCGCGTACGTCGTGAAGCTCATCGTGCACCGCCGTGCCCGCCGCCAGGGCATCGGCCGGCAGCTGATGCAGGCGCTCGAGCGCGAGGCCGGGGTCGCGGGCTTCCGGCTCCTCGTGCTCGACTCGAAGCGCGGCGATGCGGGCGAGCGGCTCTACCGCGCGCTCGGCTGGACCGTGGTCGGCACCATCCCGCGCTTCGCGCTCGATGCGGACGGCAAGACGCCGCACGACACCGTCGTCTTCTACAAGGAGCTGCCGGCGGCCCCGCCGGCATGACGATGTCGCCTGAGGAAGAAGCCTGGGCGATCGTCGAGAGCGAGCTCGGCTATCACGAGCGCCCCGGGCACGACTGGCTGGACACGCTGAACCGGCTGTGGCGCAAGAACCGTTTCGTCATGTCCATGGACGGCGTGCTGAAGCTTGACCAGGCGCCGCCGGTGCTGACGCGCGCAATGCTTACCGTCACGCGCGAGCACTGGCCGCTCGAGCGGCTCGCGCCGCTCGTGCACCCGGACGCGCACGACCGCCGGCGCCCGAAGCGCGACGACCTGCCGGTGCTGGTGCTCGAATGGCAGGGCCGGCATTTCCTCATCGACGGCCTGAACCGCGTCAACCGGCGCGTGCGCGAGCGACTGGCCGGACCGCACGAGGTCATCGTCATCCACGGGAGAACGCCATGAAGATTGCAAGCGCTGCGCGGATTTTCGTACTTTGCGCGGCGCTCCTCGCCGCGCCGCTCGCGGCGGCGGACTGGGCGACCGATGAGGCGCAAATCCGGCAATCGCTCGCCACCTCGACCGACGCCTTCAACCGCGGCGATCTGCCCGGGCACCTCGCGATCTACGACGAGAGCGTCCAGTTCATGACCAAGGACGGCCCGCGCCCGGGGATTGCACCCATCGAAAAGGCCTTTCGCGAGCATTATTTCCTGGATGGCAAGCCGATCCAGCAACTGCGCTTCGAGCAGCTCGCCGTGCGCCGGCTCAACGACGACGCCGCCATCGCGACTGCGCGTTGGGCGCTCGCCGGCGGGGGCAAGCCCGAGCAGTCGGGCTGGTTCACGCTGGTGTGGCTGCGGTCGGCCGCGGGCTGGCGCGCGGTGCACGACCACTCGAGCTGACCTGTCGCCGAAAGGCGCCAGCGGGTCTCCCGCGGGCCGCCGGTTTTGAGATAATTCCGCCCCCGCCGTGAGGGGCGACCCATGGCTTACCAGCTCAAGATCATCGAGAAGCCGACCTACCTGCACGCCATCGTGACCGGGCAGAACACGATGGAGAACGTGATCGGGTACCTGCAGGACCTGCTGCGCGAGTGCGAAGCCCGGCAGCGCTTCAACGTGCTGATCGAGGAGAACCTGACGGGGCGTCGCCTCGAGACCTGGGACGTCTACCAGGTTGCCTCGGACAGCAGTGCCCACGCGCGCGGCATCTTCAAGTCCGTTGCGTACGTCGACGTCAACGCGGGCGGCGACCTCATGAAATTCGCCGAGACCGTCGCGAACAATCGCGGCGTGCCGCTGAACGTCTTCGCCACGGTCGCCGAAGCGGAGCAGTGGCTCACGGGACAATTGCGCTGATGCCGGAGGCTGGTTTCGCGGCGCTGTGGGAGTTCTCGGTCCGCGAATCCGGGCAGGCGGAGTTCGAGTCCCGCTACGGTCCCGCCGGTGACTGGGCGCGACTCTTCAGCCAGGCGCCGGGCTTCATCGGCACCGAGCTCCTGCGCGACCGCGCGGACCCGCTGCGCTACGTCACGATCGACCGCTGGGCGAGCATCGAGGACTGGCGGGCTTTCCGCGCGCGCTTCGCCGCCGAGTACGAGCGCCTGGATCACGCCTGCGAGACGCTGACCGCACGCGAAGCGCCGCTCGGCGAATACACGCCCGCCGACACGGCGGCGCGCTGATGCCTTTGGCGGCCTACCCAATCCAGGGCGGCTGCGACTGCCGTGCGGTGCGCTACCGGATGATTTCGGCGCCGCTTTTCGTGCACTGCTGCCATTGCCGCTGGTGCCAGCGCGAGAGCGGCGCGTCCTTCGCGCTGAACGCGATGATCGAGGCCGATCGGGTGAAGCTGCTCGCGGGCGCGCCGGAGCTGGTGGACACGCCCTCGGCGAGCGGGAAAGGCCAGAAATTCCTGCGCTGCCCGACCTGCCGCATCGCGCTCTGGAGCCACTACGCGGGCGCCGGCACGGCCGTCTCCTTCGTTCGCGTCGGCACGCTCGACAACCCGGACCTGCTGCCGCCTGACATCCACATCTTCACGTCGTCGAAGCAACCCTGGGTCGTCCTGCCCCCGGGCATGCCCGCGGTGCCCGAATACTACGACCGCCAGCAGTATTGGCCGGCGGAAAGCCTGGCCCGGCGCGAGGCGCTACTCGCGCGCCCGCCCGCATGAGAAAATGATCCCGGCCGGCCCCGCTCCGCCCCGCCCTCTCCCCAAGGACCTTCCATGAACGAACCGATCTCGAGAAGCCTCGTCGTGCTGAGCGCCAGCATCCTCCTCGCCTTCATTGCGCTCGGCTGGCTGATCGGCAATGCCGCCATCGACGTGAAGCGGTTCGACCGCACGGTCGCCGTGAAAGGCCTTTCGGAGCGCGAGGTGCCCGCCGACGTCGCGATCTGGCCGCTGACCTTCCAGGACGCCAATAACGACCTCAACGCGCTGTTCGAGTCGCTGCAGCGCAAGAACGGGCTGATCACGAAGTTCCTGACCGGGCATGGCATCAAGCCGGAAGCGATCACCGTCGGTCCGCCGGCCGTGACCGACCTGTTTGCGCAGAGCTACGGCAACCAGAACAACATCGTCTACCGCTACACGGCACGGTCCACGGTCACCGTGTACTCGAACGACGTCGAGGCCGTGCGCAAGGCCATGAGCGACGTCATCGCGCTCGGCAAGCAGGGCGTGGCGCTCGGCGGCGACGGCTACGAGAACGAGGCGCGCTTCGAGTTCACCGGGCTGTCCGCGCTGAAGCCCGCGATGATCGAGGAAGCGACCAAGAACGCGCGCACGGTCGCGGAGAAATTCGCCGCCGACTCGGGCAGCCGGCTCGGGCACATCCGCTCCGCGCAGCAGGGCCAGTTCTCGATCGAGAACCGCGACGCGACGACCCCGCACATCAAGAAAGTGCGTGTCGTCGCGACGGTCGAATACCACCTCGCGAACTGAGCATGCCCGAGCACGTGCGCACGGACGAGGAGATCGACGCCTGCTACGAGGTGATGGCGGAGCTGCGGCCGCACGTCGCGCGCACGGATTTCCTGCCGGCCGTGCATGCCATGCAGGCGGGCGGCCTGCGCCTCGCCTGCATCCGCGAGGACGGGCGCGTGGTCGCGGTGGCCGGCTATCGCATCGCGAACAACCTCTTCTGCGGCAAGCACCTGTACGTGGACGACCTCGTCACGGCCGAGTCGGAGCGTTCCAAGGGCCACGGCAAGGCACTGCTGGCCTGGCTGCGTGACCTCGCGGTCGAGAATGACTGCGACGTCTTCCACCTCGACTCGGGCGTGCAGCGAAAGCGCGCACACCAGTTCTACCTGCGCGAGGGGATGGACCTCAGCTCCTATCACTTCAGCGAACGGCTGAAGCCGCGAGCCTGACCGTGCGCGCGGGTGAGCGTCCCGCACCCGCGCCGCCGCGGATGCTGACCGGGGCGACGCTCGCGGAAGGCGCGCGGGCGCTGTCGCTGCGCGACCCGGACCTCGCCGCCCTCGTAGCCAGGAACGGACTGCCGCCGATGTGGGCGCGCCGCCCGGGATTTCCGACGCTCGTGCACATCGTGCTCGAACAGCAGGTCTCGATCGCCGCCGCGCGGACGCTCTTTCGCCGGGTGCGCGAGGCGCTCGGCGAGATGACGCCGGAGCACGTCGTCGATCGCGGCATCCTCGGGCTGCATCGCCTCGGGCTGACGCGGCAGAAGGCCGCGTATTGCCACGCGCTCGCGCAGGCAGTGATGGACGGCAGCCTCTCGCTTTCCGGCATCGCGCGCGCCGAAGACGCGGCCGGCCGCTCGACGCTCCTGCAGCTGCGCGGCATCGGGCCCTGGAGCGCGGACATCTACTACCTGATGGCGCTGCGGCGTCCGGACGTCTGGCCCGTCGGCGACCTCGCGCTCGCCGTCGCGCTGGCCGAGGTCAAGCGCCTGCGCAGGCGGCCGGATGCGCAGCGCCAGCTCTCCTTGAGCGCCGCCTGGGCGCCCTGGCGATCAGTCGCGGCGCGGCTCCTGTGGCATTACTATCTGACGACACGCAGGGAACGGCGAACACGGGAGAGACGCGATGGATAGAAGGGCAACCGCGGTGTGGCAGGGCGACCTCCGGCACGGCAAGGGCACGCTGTCGACGGAGAGCAAGGCGCTTTCCGGGACGCCATACTCCTTCAGCACCCGCTTCGAGGGCGCCCCCGGCACCAATCCGGAGGAACTGCTCGGCGCCGCGCATGCCGGCTGCTTCACGATGGCGCTGACGCACTCGCTGGGCGAGGCCGGAATCACGCCGGAGCGCATCGAGACCCGGGCGACGGTCACGCTCGAAAAAACGGAGGCCGGCTTCACGATCACGAAGGTGCATCTCGACGTCGGCATCCAGGCGCCCGGCGCGGATGGCGCGAAGGTCGAGGAGTCCGCGCAGAAGGCGAAGGCCAACTGCCCGCTCAGCCGCGTGCTGAAAGCCGCCATCTCGATGGAGGCGCGGCTCAACGCCTGACGATGCTGACGCCGTTTCACCTCGCGATTCCCGTCCGCGAACTTAAGTCCGCGCGCGCTTTCTACGGCGGCCTGCTCGGCTGCCCCGAGGGCCGCAGTTCAGCCGAATGGGTGGACTTCGATTTCTTCGGCCACCAGCTCGTCTGCCACCTCGTCGCGGAAGCCGGCGCGCGCGCCGCCGCGCACAATCCCGTGGACGGCCATGACGTGCCCGTGCCGCACTTCGGCACGGTGCTCGAGATGCCGGACTGGGATGTGCTCGCCGCAAGGCTACGCAAGGCCGGCGCCACCTTCGTCATCGAGCCGCATGTGCGCTTTCCGGGACAGCCCGGCGAGCAGGCGACAATGTTCCTGTACGACCCGAGCGGCAACGCGCTCGAATTCAAGGCGTTCCGCGACATCGCGGGACAGTTGTTCGCAAAATAGGACGTTCCAAGGGGACTTCATGCACTTCGCAAGACTGACGTTCGTGGCCGCCGCCTGCCTGCTCGCCACGGCCGCCGCTGCCGCCACGCGGCCGACCGACGCCGAGATCTCGGACCTGGTCGCGAAATATTCCGCCGCCGCGATCGCAGAGCGCGAGGACATCCACAAGAATCCGGAACTCTCGAACCGCGAGACGCGCACCGGCGCGCTCATCGCCGCGCACCTGAAGAAACTCGGAATCGAGACGAAAACCGGCGTTGCGCACACCGGCGTCGTCGGCATCCTCAAAGGCGGCCTGCCCGGGCGCACGATCGCCGTGCGCGCGGACATCGATGCGCTGCCAGTCACCGAGATCTCGGACTTCCCTTTCAAGTCCACGGCGCGCAGCACCTACCTCGGCAACGACGTCGGCGTCTCGCATGCCTGCGGCCACGACGTGCACACCGCGGCGCTGCTAGGGACGGCGGCGGTACTCGCCTCGATGCGCGACCGCCTGCCGGGCACGGTGATGTTCATCTTCCAGCCCGCCGAGGAAGGCGTGCCGACCGGCGAGAAAGGCGGCGCGAAGCTGATGCTCGAGGAAGGCATCTTCTCGACGATCAAGCCGGACGCGGTGATCGCCTTTCACACCAACGGTTCCCCGCCGGAC
>DATBSX010000154.1:0-8042 GCA_036559565.1 Steroidobacteraceae bacterium
GCCGCACGGTATCATGCCGCGCCATGTGGGAAATCATCCTCGCGGGCGGCCCCGTCATGTGGCCGATCATCCTGTGCTCGGTGGTCGCTGCCGCCATCGTGCTGGAGCGCCTGTGGACGCTTCAGCGCAAGCGCGTGATCCCGCGCGAGCTCACGGATCGCATCTGGAAGCTGGTCGAGTCGCAGAGCCTCAACGATCGCCACATCGAGGCGCTGGCCCAGAATTCACCGCTCGGCCGCGTCCTTGCCGCTGGCCTTGCGAACCGCGACCAGGGCCGGGAAATCATGAAGGAAGCCATCGAGGACACGGGCCGCCACGTCGTGCACGAGCTCGAGCGCTTCCTCGGAACGCTGGGCACGATCGCCGCGATGTCGCCGCTTCTAGGCCTCCTCGGCACGGTGACCGGCATGATCCGGGCCTTTGATGCCATTTCCGCCGAGGGTGTCGGCGACCCGCGGGTCCTGGCAGGCGGGATCGGCACGGCGCTGATCACGACGGCGGCCGGCCTCATCGTCGCGATCCCGTCGCTCTTTGCCTACCGTTACCTGCGCGGCGTCGTCGACCTCCTGGTTGTGGACATGGAGAAGGAGGCGATCAAGCTGGTGCGCGCCTTC
Organism: Steroidobacteraceae bacterium; assembly: GCA_036559565.1. Lineage (GTDB taxonomy): Bacteria > Pseudomonadota > Gammaproteobacteria > Steroidobacterales > Steroidobacteraceae > SCUD01. The sequence goes on from DATBSX010000154.1 coordinate 615, forward strand.
GACAGGATGGGCCTGCGCGCGGGACGTGCCGCGCGGCGCCGCGAAGCCGCGTCATGAGATTGCGCGTCAAGCGCCCCGACGACCTCGAGCTCAACCTGATCTCCCTGGTGGACGTGGTCCTCCTGCTGGTGATCTTTTTCATGCTCTCGACGACCTTCATCCAGGACGCACGGCTGCGCGTCGAGCTGCCCGATGCGAGTTCCGCGGCGCCCGATCGCTCGCTGAACCCGATCATCATCACCATCTCGGCGCAGGGCAGCTACCGCGTCAACGACCGCGCGCTCGTCAACAACGAGCGGGCCACCTTGAGCGCGGCGCTGCGGCAGCTCGCGGGCGCCGCAAAGAAGGGGCCCTTGACGATCCGCGCCGACGCGCGCGCAACCCACCAGTCCGTGGTGACCGCGATGGACGTCGCGGCGCACCAGGGTTTCACGCAGGTCAACATTGCGACTGTCAGCCAACAAGCAGAAGAATAAGGCGGAGCGGGCGGCGCTCGACGCGAACGCGCTCAAGACCTACGTGCGGCTGCTCGACTACGCGCGCCCGCACTGGCCGATGTTCCTGCTGGGCGTCGTCGGCATGGTCCTCTATGCCTCGGTCGACACGGGCTTCGCGGTCCTCGTCAAGAAGTTCCTCGACGGCGCATTCGTGCAGAAGGACCCGCGCATGCTGGTCTTCGTGCCGGTCGGCATCGTCGTGCTGTTCCTGATGCGCGGCGTCGGCGACTACCTGTCCGTGTACGCGCCGGGCTGGGTGGGCCGACAGGTGATCAAGTCAATCCGGCACGACGTCTTCGCGCGCTTCCTGCAGCTGCCGGTGTCGTTCTTCGACAAGAATGGCGTCGCGCAACTGCTGTCCCGGCTGACCTACAACATCGAGCTCGTGGCCGAGGCCGCGACGAACGCGGTCACCTTCATTGTCCGCGACACGCTGACGATCGTCGGGCTCATCGGCTACCTGATCTACCTGAACTGGAGGCTGACGCTGTTCGCGCTCGCGGTCGGGCCGCTCGCCGTGTTCCTCATCCGCACGACCAGCCACCGGTTCCGGCGCTACAGCACGCGCATCCAGGCCTCGATGGGCGACGTCACGCGCGTCGCCAAGGAGTCGCTGGAAAGCCAGCGAATGATCAAGGTCTTCAACGCCGAGGAGCGGCAGGCGGCGATCTTCGAGCAGGTCAACGAGCGCAACCGGTCGAGCTACATGAAGCTCATCACGGTCAAGGCTGTGTCGAACCCGGTGGTGCAGATGCTGGCCTCGTTCGGCCTTGCGGCGGTCATGTACATGGCAATCAAGGACGTGCTGGACAATGGCCTCTCGGTCGGCGAGTTCACGTCCTTCCTGGCGGCGCTGCTGATGGTCACGGCCCCGCTCAGGCGGCTCGTCAGCGTGATCGGGCCGCTGCAGCAGGGCATCGCGGCGGGACAGAGCGTGTTCGAAGTGCTCGACGCCGCCGCCGAGGACGAGGGCGGGGAACTCACGCTCGAGCGGGCCCGCGGCGAGGTGGAATTCCGCGACGTGAGTTTCACATACGACCCCGAAAAGGGGCGGGTACTCAGCGGGATCAGCTTCCGGATCGCTCCCGGCGAGACCGTTGCAGTCGTCGGACGTTCGGGTAGCGGCAAGTCGACGCTCGTCAGCCTGCTGCCGCGCTTTCACGACCCGGATTCCGGCGCAGTCCTGCTGGACGGCGTGGACATCCGCCAGTACCGCCGGCGCGATCTGCGCAATCAGCTTGCGATGGTGAGCCAGGACGTGATGCTGGTGGACGACACCATCGCCAACAACATCGCCTTCAGCGCGCCCGGTGCGGATGCCGACACGGTGCGGCGCGCGGCGAAAGCGGCGCATGTCCTGGAGTTTGCAGAAGAGTTGCCGCAGGGGCTCGAGACGCCGATCGGCGATCGGGGCATGCTGCTGTCCGGGGGGCAACGCCAGCGAGTCGCGATCGCGCGCGCCATTCTCAAGGATGCGCCGGTCCTGATCCTGGACGAGGCGACTTCGGCCCTCGACGTCGAGTCCGAACACCTCGTCCAGACTGCGCTCGGCGAGCTCCTGAAGGGCCGGACCACGCTCGTCATCGCGCATCGACTCTCCACGATCGAGAGCGCGGACCGCATCATCGTCATGGATGAGGGCCGCATCGTCGAATCCGGAACGCATGCCGCGCTCATCGCGGCGGGCGGCACGTATGCCGCGCTGCACCGGATGCAGTTCAACGTCTGAGCGGTATAGCGGCACACATGCGCAAGCGCCTGCACGACTGGGTGGTGACGACCTGGTATGGCGACACGCGGCGCGGGCGCTGGCTGCTCCCGCTCGCCTGGCTTTTCGCCGCGGTGTCAGGCCTGAGGCGAACGCTCTACGAGCGCGGCCTCCTCGGGCGCTACCGGTCAAGCCGCCTCGTCGTGGTCGTCGGCAACCTCACGGCCGGAGGCACCGGCAAGACGCCGTTCGTGATCTGGCTCGCGGGCGAACTCGCCGCTCGCGGCCTCAGGGTCGGCGTCGCAACGCGCGGCTACAAGGGTGCGAAGGGCACTGCCCGCCGGCTGACTGATGTGGATTCCGCGTCGGACGCGGGCGACGAGGCGATGATGATCCGCCGGCGGCTCGCGGTCCCCGTTGCGGTCGCGCCGCGCCGGGCCGATGCCGTGCGCCTGCTCGAGGCCGACTGCGACGTGATCCTCTGCGATGACGGCCTGCAGCACTATGCGCTTGCGCGCGACGTCGAGATCGTGGTCGTGGACGGCATGCGCGGCTTCGGCAACGGGCTGCGGATCCCCGCGGGTCCTCTGCGCGAGCCGGTCTCGCGGATTGAAGAAGTGGATGCAGTCGTCGTCAATGGAGCGGGCACGGAGCTTCCAGGTGCGATTCGCATGCGCCTCGAACCGGTCGCCGTCGTCGCGTTCCGGGATGGCTCGCGCCGGGCGCTGTCGGAATATGCCGGCCAGGAGGTCGTCGCCGCCGCGGCAATCGGCAATCCCGAGCGTTTCTTTGCGATGCTGCGTGCGCATGGGCTCCTGATCGAGACGCGCACGCTCCCGGACCACGCGCGTTTCACACCTGCGCTCGCGGGCGCCGGCCGCGGCAAGCCGGTCCTGTTGACCGAGAAGGATGCCGTAAAATGCAATGGCGTCGGCTGGAGCGAGGCCGGCTATGTCGAAGTGGCGCCCGAGGTGGATGCCGCTGCCGCGGCTGGCCTCCTGGACCTGGTCGTGGGCCGTGCGGCTGAAAAACAGGAAAAGACATCGTGAGCGAGCGGCTGACCGACATCCTCGCCTGTCCCGTGTGCAAGGGACCGCTCCTGTGGCAGCGGGACAGCCAGGAATACCTGTGCCGCGCGGACCGGCTCGCCTATCCGGTGCGCGACGGCATCCCGGTCATGTTGCCGGACGAGGCGCGGCGCCTCGCGCCGGACGACAGCGCGCTCGCGAACCGCTAGCCGTGTTCCGAGTCGTCATTCCGGCGCGGCATGCCTCGACCCGCCTGGCGGGCAAGCCACTCGCGCTCCTGACGGGCGAACCGATGATCCTGCACGTGCACCGCATCGCGATGCGCTCCGGCGCGGCGGAAGTCATCGTCGCGACCGACGACGAGCGAATCCGCGCCGCTTGCGCAGCCGCGGGCGCGGTTGTCGAGATGACTTCGGCGGCGCATGCGTCGGGCACGGATCGCATTGCCGAGATCGCCGCACGGCGCGGCTGGGCGGATCAGGAGATCGTCGTGAACGTGCAGGGCGATGAGCCCCTGTTGCCGCATTCGCTGATCGCGCAGGCGGCGGGCCTCCTCGCCGCAAACCCGGCCGCGGCGATCGCCACCCTTGCGACGCCCATCGCGACCGACGCGGATTACCTCGATCCCAACGTGGTCAAGGTCGTGGCGCGCACCGACGGGATGGCGCTCTATTTCAGCCGGGCGCCGATTCCCTGGGACCGCGACGGTTTCGCTTCCAGTCCCGCGAGCCGGGACCGCGACCGCCATCGCGGCGCGCGGCGCCACATCGGCCTCTATGCTTACCGTGTGTCCGCCCTGCGTGCGCTGGCAGCGGCACCGGCGACTGCGCTGGAGCTCCGCGAGCGCCTCGAGCAGTTGCGGGCGCTCTCGATCGGCCTTTCGATCGCCGTCGCGGATGCCGCCGAGGCGCCGGGGCCCGGGGTCGACACGCCCGAGGACCTCGCGCGGGTCGACGCACTGATGCAGGGACGATTGAAGACGTGAATCGCGCTGCCGACCGGGTCGCGCCCTTCTACGCGGTCGAAATCAACCGCCTCGCGAATGCGCGCGAGCGCCGCGGGCTGCCGGTGATCCACATGGAAGTCGGGCAGCCGTCCGCGGGCGCGCCCGCCGCCGCGATCGCGGCCGGCCATCGGGCGCTCACGGACTGCCCGCAGGGCTACTGGGAGAGCGGGGCGCTCGCCGAGCGCCTTGAACGGCACTACCGCGACACCTACGGCCTCGCGATCGAGCACACGCGGATCATTCTCACGATGGGCGCATCGGCTGCGCTCGTGCTCGCCATGTCCGTGCTGTTCGACCGCGGAGCACGGGTCGCCGTGCCGCGGCCCGGCTACCCCGCGCACCGCAATGCCCTGCATGCGCTCGGCCTCGAGCCGGTCGAATTCGATTGCGGTGCCGAGACGCGCTTCCAGCCGACGGCGGCGATGGTCGCGGCGCTCGACCCGGCTCCGGCCGGGCTCATCCTGACGAGCCCGTCGAATCCGACCGGCACGATGATCCCGGACGCGGAGCTCGCCGCCATTGCCGCGGTCTGCATACGGCGCGGAATCACCATCCTCTCGGACGAGACGTACCACGGGATCGTGTATGGCGACCGTGCGCATTCGGTCCTCGAGCACGCGCCGGATGCAGTCGTCGTCAACACGTTCTCGAAATACTGGTGCATGACGGGCTGGCGGCTCGGCTGGGCCGTCGTGCCGGATTCGCTGGTCGACGCGATGCGCCGGTTCGCGGGCAACCTCTTCCTCGTGCCGCCGACGCTCTCGCAGCACGTCGCGCTCGCGGCGATGGACGAGGCGGCCGAGCTCGAGTCCCACGTCGAAACCTACGCCAGGAACCGCTCGCTGCTCGCGGATGCGCTCGCCGGATTCGGCATCGAACGGATCGCACCGCCGGACGGGGCGTTCTACCTTTATGCGGACGTCGGCGATTTCACGCGCGACTCGCTCGCGTGGTGCCGCGAGCTCCTCGAAGCCACCGGCGTCGCGCTCAACACGGGCCGTGACTTCGACGGGGTGCACGGCGATCGCTTCGTGCGGATCTCGTTCGCCGTCTCGACCGCAGAAGTGACGCGCGCGATCGAGTGCCTGGACGGATGGCTCAGACGCCGCAAGCGCGCATGACGCGCGTGCTTTTCGTCTGCCTCGGCAACATCTGCCGCTCGCCCACGGCGGAAGCCGTCGTGCGCGACTTCGCTCGCCGGGAGGCGAGGGCCCTCGAACTCGAGCTGGACTCCGCGGGGACGCACGGCTACCACACGGGTGACCCGCCCGACGAGCGCTCGATCGCGACGGCGCGCCGCCGCGGCATCGACATGAGCGACTTGCGTGCGCGTGTCGTGGAGAGCGCGGATTTCGAGCGATTCGACCTCGTGCTGGCGATGGACGAGGCCGTTTATGACCACCTAAGGCGCGTTGCGCCGGAGGGGCGCGCGGACAGGGTCCGGCTGTTCCTGGAGTTTGCGCCGCAACTCGGACGCCGCGACGTGCCCGATCCGTACTACGGCGGTGCGGCCGGCTTCGAAGACGTGCTGGATCTCGTCGAGGAGGGCGCGCGCGGCCTGCTGGCCGCGCTCGCCCTCCGCGATTGATTCAGTCTTTCGGGTCGAAGTGCTGCCCTTCGCCGGGCGAGGACGACCACACCGTGTAGGTCGACCCGGCCGCAGGCGCCGATGGCGGCGGCGCAGCCGCCGGCAGCGGCGCGGCAGGCGCCGGACGCTCAGGCGGCGAATCCATCGACGGTGCGGCACTCATCGTGGCAGCGGGCGCATCGACCGGCGGCCGCCCGTCGCCCACACCCGGCACTACGATCGGCTGCGTGTCGGTCGGACGATACGACTCCTGCCGGCCGCGGCCGCCGCGCCCACGACGGCGCCGCCGCGGGCGTCGCTGTGCATCGCCATCGGCAGCCGGCTGGTCGGGGCGCGGATTCTGTGGCGGTTGCGCGTCCGGTTGCGGCTGCGCCGCCTGTGGCGGTCGCGGCGCCTCGACGGGGCGCTGCCGGGTGGTGTCGTCGCGGCCAGGTCCGCCGCGGCCGCGGTCGCGGTCAGGACGGTCGCCGCGATCGCCGCGGTCATCGCGATTGCGATCCCGGTTGCGGTCGCGATTGCGGTTGCGGTCGCGATCACGGTCCGGGCGCGGCCCGCGATCGGTGCGATGCGGGCGGCGGCCGCCGCGATCTTCGCGGTGATCGCGATGGTCGCGACTGTGGCGGTTTCCGTGCCGTTCCTCGCGCACCGGCGTGCCTGCCGTTTCGGCGGGCTCGCGGGCGGCGCCATTGCCGCCGAAGAAGCCGAAAAGGCGGGACCAGAATCCCGGGCCTGCGTCCACCACGCGCGGCGGCGGTGCCGCGGGCGTCGGCGCCGGGGCTGCCGGGGCAATGGGCGTGACCGCCGCCGGCGCCGCGGCCGGACGCTTGTCGGCCTGCGTCTGGAAATCCAGTTCGACCAGGCCCTGGCCCGCCATCTGGTAGCTCGTCTTCGCGTTTTCCGGCAGCGTCAGCTCGTCGTCGCGCACGCGCCGGATCGAATAGTTCGGCGTCTGCATGTTCGCGTCGGGCACGAGCACGATGTCGATCTCGCGCGCGCTCTCGAGCTGGTGCAGCCATTCGCGCTTTTCGTTGATGAGGAAGGTCGAGACGTCGACCGGGAGCTGGGCGATGACGCGGGTCGTGCGGTCCTTGCGGACCTCCTCGCCGATGAGGCGGAGCACCGCAAGCGCCATCGACTCGACGCTGCGGATCGTCCCCATGCCGCTGCAGCGCGGGCAGGCCATGTGCGTCGACTCGCCGAGGGACGGGCGCAGGCGCTGGCGCGACATCTCCATGAGCCCGAAGCGGGAGATGCGGCCGAGCTGGATGCGTGCGCGATCCGAGCGCACGGCGTCGCGCAGCCGGTCCTCGACGCCCTGCTGGTTCTTCTTCGACTCCATGTCGATGAAGTCGATGACGATCAGGCCGCCGAGGTCGCGGATGCGAAGCTGCCGCGAGATCTCGTCCGCAGCCTCGAGGTTCGTGTTGTAGGCGGTGGTCTCGATGTCGGCGCCGCGGGTCGCGCGCGCGGAGTTGATGTCGATCGAGACGAGGGCCTCGGTGTAGTCGATCACGATGCTGCCGCCGGAGGGCAGGGTGACCGAGTGCGAGTACGCCGACTCGATCTGGCTTTCGATCTGGAAGCGCGTGAAGAGCGGCACG
>DATBSX010000155.1:0-4151 GCA_036559565.1 Steroidobacteraceae bacterium
CGACAGCGCGAGCGGGATCCAGCCGCCGCTCGGGATCTTCGTGGCGTTGCCGAGGATGAATGCGGAATCCACGAGGCCGAACAGTCCGAACACGAGCCAGATGCGCCACAGCGGCCACTTCCAGGCCGCGCGCGCCGCGATGGCGCCGAGCAGCGTCGTGATCACCATGGTGCCGTTTACGGCGGCGCCGTAGGCGCCGGACAGCCCGCTTGAGCCCTGGAAGATCAGCACGAACGAGCAGGTCGCGAAGAACATGAACGTGTTCGTCGCGGGCACGTAGATCTGCCCATGTACATCGGCGGAGGTCTGCAGGATCTTGACGCGCGGCAGGAGGTCGAGCTGCACGGCCTGGCGCGTGACCGAGAACGCGCCGGAGATCGTCGCCTGCGAGGCGATGACCGCGGCCGCGGTCGCGAGCAGGATCAGGAATGGTAGCCCGGAGGGCGTCACGAGTGCGAAGAACGGATTGATTGCCGTCGTGGGCGAGGCGAGGAGCAGGGCGCCCTGCCCGAAGTAGTTGAGCAGCAGGCCCGGCCAGACGACGAGGAACCAGGCGACCCGCACGGGCTTCTTCCCGAAGTGGCCCATGTCGATGTAGAGCGCCTCGCCGCCCGTCAGCACGAGGAACACGGCGCCGAGGATCGTGAGCGAGACGCCCGGGTGGCCGAGCAGCACGCGCAGCGCATGCTCCGGATTGAGCGCCGTCAGGATCTCGGGCGTGTGGATGATGGCGCGAAGTCCGAGGAGCCCGATCGACACGAACCACATCACCATGATCGGGCCGAACAGGCGCCCGATCCTCTCGGTGCCGCGTCGCTGGATCGCGAAGAGCGCGACGAGGATCACGAGCGTGCCAGGCACCACCAGCCGCTGCAGGCCGGGATCGATGATCGAGAGTCCCTCGACCGCGCCCAGCACCGAGATCGCGGGCGTGATCAGCGCATCGCAATAGAAGAACGCCGTGCCGAGCACGGCGAGCAGCACGAGCCGCTGCGCCGCCTTGCTGTTGCTCGCGAGCTTGTCTTCCACCAGCGCGACCAGCGAGAGCACGCCGCCTTCGCCGTCGTTGTCGAGGCGCAGGATGAAGACGACGTACTTGAGCGAGATAACGATCAGCAGGCTCCAGAAGATCAGCGACAGCACGCCGAGCATCGCGTTCACGTCCGTCGCGCCGCCGGCGACGGCGGTCGCTTCGCGGAGCGCATACAGCGGGCTCGTGCCGATGTCGCCGTAGACGACACCGATCGCGCCGAGCGTGGCCGCGGAGAGGGAGCGGGGATTGTTCATATTCTGCCCTTCGGCGGCGCATATTCTGCCTGATGTCGCGGCGCGCGGATGGGACTAGAATGCGGAGGGGAGTCCTGCGTGGGGAAACATCGATGTACCAACTCCCGGCCGCGCCTCGCACCAATGGCGAGGTGCTCGACTCCGCCTTCAAGCTCGCGCGCGCCGGCTTCCTGCGGTTGCTCCCCTACGCGATCCTGACGAGCATCCTGGGTGCCGCGCCGTCCGTCTACCTGCTTAAGTCCTACGCCGACGTGCTCGCCGATCCGGCGGCTGCGATCGATTTCATCTTCTCCTGGCGCAGCTGGCTCCTGGGACTCGCCATGATCGCGTTCGGGATGTTCGTCTACGGTGCCTCCATCGTTCGCGTCGAGTCCATCGCGCAGGGCGCTGACTTCGGCCTCGGCGGTTCGCTGGCTGCGACCCTGCCGCGGGTCCCCGCGCTCGTCGGCGCCATGTTCGGCTACGTGCTGGCGGTCCTCGTGGGGAGTTTCTTGTTCGTCGTGCCCGGGATTTACCTCGCCGGCGCGCTCTTCCTGTTCGTGCCGGCAATCGTGCTGGACCGCAAGGGAGCGATCGAGAGCCTAGGTCACAGCTACCAGCTGGTGCTCGGCAACTGGTGGCGGCTGGCGGTGATCGGCAGCCTTGCCCTCATCATCCTGTACCTGATCTACGTGCTGGTCGGCGTCGTGCTCGGGCTCTTCGTGGGCTTTCGCGGCGCGGAGCTCTCATTCATCGTCATGGTCAATCTGGTGTCTTCGCTCGTCGGCGGCCTGGTGATGGCGCCAGTCTTCGCGGCGCTCTGCGTCGAGATGTACCGCGAAGTGAAGATGCGCAAGCAGGGTGGCGGACTCGCGGCACGCGGCTAGTCGCGCTTGCTCCCGTCGGCACGGATGCGCTCCTTGAAGGCATCGAGTGCCTTGTCGAGTTGGGTCATCATGTCGGCCATTGCCCGCTGGAATCCCTGGCGTTGTGTCACTCGCATGCCCTTCTCGCGGTCAACGAGCGTCGCGTTGCTCATCGTGGCGCTGCTGCCTGGCGCGCGGAACAGGAGCTTGTGCGTCGGCACGTCGAACACGGCCGTTTCCACGAAAGTCCGCACGTCGTTCTTGTTGCCCTCGATGACGGTGTCGCCGACGATCGTCCAGTAGCGCAGCGATGAAGTCGTTTCCGTGGCATGGGTGACCTCGTCGAAGGAGACGAGTGCCATGACGTCAAGGCCGTAGAGCTGCGCAGTTTGATCAAGCGCCGTGAATCCGCGGCCGCCGCGCATGAATGTCTCCGGGATCACGGCGATCTCCGCGATGAAGTCGCGGCCCGTGAATGAGCCCTTGACCTCGTTCAGGAGCATCATGCGTTCCACTTCGGACAGTGCTTGCGACTGGCCGGAACCTGCGGGTACGAATGCAAGCCCGACATTGAGCGGCAGTTGCATGTTCGGAAACCGCCCTGACTGCGACGGCGGTTTTTCGCCCGCCGGATACAGGTATTCGACGAGGCTGCTTGAGACTCCCTCGCGGCGCGAACCACCATGGGTTCCGGCACAGGCGGTCGCCAGGAGCACGAGTGGGAGCAAGAACAGGCGCGGCGCTTTCATGGGCAATTCTTGTGATTCGAGTGTGCCAGCAAGGCCGCCACGGGGGTGTGGCACAAGTATGCCTGACGCGGGGAGTGGGCCGTCGCAGCGCGGCGCGGTATCCTGCCGGGCCATGAATGCCGAACCCGTAGCCACGGCCGCCGGTCCCCGCGTGGTTCGAGCACCGCGCGGCAACAGCTTGAGTTGCGGCAGCTGGCTGACCGAAGCGCCGTTTCGCATGCTGCAGAACAACCTCGACCCGGAAGTCGCGGAGCATCCCGACAAGCTCGTCGTGTACGGCGGAATCGGCAAAGCCGCGCGCAACTGGGAAGCATTCGACACGATTCTCGCGGTCCTGCGGCGCCTCAAGGACGACGAGTCGCTGCTCGTGCAGTCCGGGAAACCCGTCGGCGTATTCCGCACGCACGTCGATGCGCCGCGCGTGCTGATCGCGAACTCGAATCTCGTGCCGCACTGGGCGACCTGGGAACACTTCCACGAGCTCGACCGCAAAGGTTTGATGATGTACGGCCAGATGACGGCCGGCTCCTGGATCTACATCGGCTCGCAGGGCATCGTGCAGGGCACGTACGAGACTTTCGGCGCCTGCGCGCGCGCGCATTTCGGCGGCGATGCGCGCGGACGCTGGATACTGACCGCGGGGCTCGGCGGCATGGGCGGCGCGCAGCCGCTCGCGGCGACCATGGCGGGCTTCTCGATGCTCGCAGTGGATTGCGACGAGTCGCGCATCGATTTTCGCCTGCGCACCGGCTACGTGGATCGCAAGGCGGCCTCGCTCGACGAGGCGCTCGCGATCATCGACGAGGCGAGCCGCTCGAAGAAAGCCTTGTCGGTGGGCCTTCTCGGCAATGCGGCGGACGTTTTCCCCGAGCTCGCGCGGCGCAAGAGCGTGCCGGACGTCGTGACCGACCAGACCTCCGCGCACGATCCGCGCAATGGCTACCTCCCGCGCGGCTGGACGATGGCCGAGGCTGCCGAGGCACGGCAGAAAGACCCGGGCCGCATCGAGCGCGAGGCGCGCGCCTCGATGAAGATCCACGTGCAGGCGATGCTCAACCTCAAGGCACAGGGTGCGGTCGTCTTCGACTACGGCAACAACATCCGCCAGGTCGCGCTCGACGAGGGCCTCAAGAACGCATTCGACTTTCCGGGTTTCGTACCGGCCTACATCCGCCCGCTCTTCTGCGAAGGCATCGGGCCCTTCCGCTGGGTCGCGCTCTCCGGCGATCCCGAGGACATCTATCGCACCGACGCGAAGGTGAAGGCGCTG
>DATBSX010000156.1:0-3564 GCA_036559565.1 Steroidobacteraceae bacterium
CGCGAGGACCAGTAAGCGAGCCATGGACAGGAAGACCGTTCTCGAAGCCAGAGGTTTGCGCAAGGAGGTTACCAGCCCGGAGGGAATGCTGACGATCCTCGATGACGTCAGCCTCACGATCGGGGCGGGGGAGACGGTTGCCATCGTCGGCGCTTCGGGCGCCGGGAAATCGACGCTGCTGGCGCTCCTCGCCGGGCTCGACGAGCCGAGTGCGGGCTCGGCCTGGCTCGCAGGCATCGAGCTTTCGGCGCTGGATGAGGACGGCCGGGCGGAAGCCCGCGCGCAGCACGTCGGGTTCGTGTTCCAGTCCTTTCACCTGATCCCGTCGCTGACGGCGATCGAGAACGTGATGCTGCCGCTCGAGCTCGCAGGCAAGTCCGACGCGCGCGGCACCGCACGTGCCGTTCTGCAGCAGGTCGGCCTCGGGCCGCGCCTCGGCCACTACCCGCGCCAGCTCTCGGGCGGCGAACAGCAGCGCGTCGCCATCGCGCGCGCCTTCGTGACCCGGCCCGCCGTGCTCTTCGCCGACGAGCCGACCGGCAACCTCGACACGACGACCGGGCACCGCGTGATCGAACTCCTGTTCGACCTGAATGCCGCGAACGGAACCACGCTGGTCCTGGTGACGCATGACCGCGAGATCGCCGCGCGCTGCAACCGCGTGATCGAGCTCGATGCCGGGCGGATGGTGAGCCGGTGAAGGCGCTCCGTTTCGCGCTGCTCGCGCTGCTGCGGGACTGGCGCTCCGGCGAGCTCGCCGTGCTGCTCGCGGCGCTCATCGTCGCGGTCACGGCGCTGACCGGCGTCGGCTTCTTCACCGACCGCATCGCCCAGGCCGTGGACCAGCGCGCCGCGGAGGTGCTCGCGGCGGACCTGCGCCTGCGCGGGACCGATCCCGTGTCGACGGACTACGACGCGCTCGCGGCCGGCCGCGGCATCGCCACCGCGCGCACGATCAGCTTCCCGAGCGTCGTGTTCTTCGGCGAGGACTCGGCCCTCACCGCGATCCGCGCGGTTGGCCCAGGCTATCCGCTGCGCGGCAAGCTCAAGGTTTCCGGGGCGCCGTTCGCGCCGGCGTTGGAGACGGAAGGGCTTCCGGCGCACGGCGAGACCTGGCTCGACTCACGCCTGCTCGCGCGGCTCGGCGCGGGCGTCGGCGATCGCGTCAACATCGGCGCCGCCGCCTTCACCGTGACGCGCGTGCTGGACTATCGGCCCGACCAGGGCTCGGCCTTCACGGACCTTGCGCCGACGCTCCTGATACCAATCGATGACTTGCCGGCAACCGCACTCCTCGGGCCCGGCAGCCGCGCGACGTACTCGCTGCTGTTCGCGGGCAAGCCCGCCGATATCCGCGCATTCCGGCCCGAGATCCGCGAGCGCATGAAGAAGAGCGAGCGGCTGGTCGGCGTCTCCGAAGAGAGCCCGCAGATCCAGTCCTCGACGCGCCGCGCGGGCCGGTTCCTGAACCTGTCCGCGATGATCACGGTGCTGCTCGCGGCGATCGCGGTCGCCATGGCGGCTCGGCGCTACACGCAACGCCACCTCGACAGCGTCGCGCTCATGAAGTGCATGGGCGCGCCGCAGCGGCTCGTACTGCAGGTCACCGTGATCGAGCTCGCACTGGTCGCGCTGGTCGCGGCCTTCGTCGGCGCCGCGCTGGGTTTCCTGGCGCAGGAGCTTCTGACGCGCCTGCTGGGAGACCTCGTCCGCGCCGACCTGCCGCCGCCGACGCTCGCGCCGGCCTGGCTCGGCGCAGCCACTGCGCTCGCGATCCTCGTCGGTTTCGCGCTGCCGCCCATGTTGCAGCTGAAACGCGTTCCGCCGGCGCGCGTGCTGCGTCGTAACCTCGAACCGCCGCCGCTGCGCTATTCCATTTCGTACGGCCTCGCGGTCGCGACGCTCATCGGCATCCTGTCCTGGCTGGTGCGCGATGCCCGGCTCGTCGGATTCGTCGCGGCGGGCATCGGCGGAATGCTCGCGGTGCTCTACGGCGCGGGCTACCTGCTGGTGCGCCTCGCCGGGCGACTGCGCGGCGCCGTCGGCGTGGCCTGGCGCTACGGCGTTGCGAACCTCGCGCGCCGCGGGCGCGAGAGCGTCGTGCAGGTGGTCGCGTTCGGGCTCGGGCTCATGGTACTGCTGCTCCTCGCAGTCGTCCGCGGCGATTTGCTCGAGACCTGGCGCGCGAGCCTGCCGATAGACACGCCGAACTACTTCATGATCAACATCCCCGATGCCGAGACGCGAGACTTCGCGCGCTTCATCGAGGAGCACGGGCTTCCGACGCCGCGCCTCTTCCCGATGATCCGCGCGCGCATGTCGGCCATCAACGGAAAGCCGATCGAGGAATTCAAGCCAGCGACCGACCGCGGCGAGGGCTTCGCCGAGCGCGAACAGAATCTGTCCTGGGCCGAGACGCCGCAGCTCGACAACAAGATCGTTGCGGGGCGCTGGTGGACGGCGGCCGACCGCGGCAAGCACTACGTCTCGGTCGCCTCGGAGTACCAGGAGGAACTCGACCTCAAGCTCGGCGACAGGCTCGCCTTCGACGTCGCGGGCGAGACGATCGAGGCCGAGATCCTGAGTTTCCGGGAAGTGGAGTGGGACAGCTTTCGCCCGAACTTCTTCCTGGTGTTCTCGCCCGGCACGCTCGACGGCCTTGCCGGCACCTGGCTCACGAGCATGAACCTCGACGTCGGGCAGCGGAAGATGCTGGTGGATCTCGTGCGGCGCTTCCCGTCGGTGTCGGTCTTCGACATCGACGCGATCCTCGCGCAGGTGCGCGACGTCATCGACCGTGCCTCGCTCGCCGTGCAGTACGTGTTCCTCTTCACGCTCGCCGCCGGCATCACGGTACTGCTCGCCGCGATCCAGTCGACTCGCGACGAGCGGCGCTACGAGAGTGCCATGCTCCGGACGCTGGGCGCGCGGCGGCGCGTCGTTCTCGCGGGCGTCGCCTCGGAATTCACGGCACTCGGCATGCTCTCCGGCCTGCTCGCGGCGATCGGCGCAACGCTCGCCGGTTGGCTGCTCGCGCGCGAGGTCTTCGACCTGAAGTACGCGATCGATCCCTGGGTCTGGGTGATCGGGCTCGCCGCCGGAGCCGTCATCGTCGGCGGGGCGGGAACGCTCGCCGCGCGCGGCGTCGTCAACCACCCGCCGATCAGCACGCTGCGCGAGGGCTAGCTGGCGGCGAGGCGCGCCTCGGCAAAGCGCTCGAGCTCGCCGTTTTTCGAGTAGCCCTCGACTCGGACGAGGTAGCGGCCGGCCGGCAGGATCGAGCTGTTGATCGAAAACCGGATATCGAAGTTCGAATCGCGTACCAGCGGGCCCGCATGCACCAGGAGCGTGCCGTCCTCGCGCAGGAGGCTCACGCGAAAGCGCGCGTAGCGATCGGTGCGCGCCTTCAGGACGAGATCGAGTCGCTCGGGGAACTCGCTGCCGCCGACCGATATGAGTGCCGGCGCGCGCAGGTCAATGCGCACCGTGCGGTTCGTGGACGGCGCCTGCAGGAAGCCGACCTCCGCCTGCTTCTTCATCAATTCCATGCGGCCTTCGGCAACG
>DATBSX010000157.1:0-2872 GCA_036559565.1 Steroidobacteraceae bacterium
ATCCGCGGCGTGCTGCACTACATGCAGCGCACGGCCGTGCAGGGCTCTCCCGACACGATCACGGCGGTCGGCGGGCGCTGGGCGCGCGGCAGCACCGAGCGCAACCCGGGAATCCACCCGTTCCGCAAGCCGTTCCACGCCCTCGCAATCGGCGACACCTTTCACTCCGGCGAGCGCGAGATCACGGTGGCGGACATCGAGCGCTTCGCGGACCTCTCGGGCGATCGTTTCTACGCGCACATGAGCGAGTCGGAAGCGGCGCGCAATCCGCTCTTCGGCGGGCGCGTGGCGCACGGCTATTTCCTGGTTTCCGCGGCGGCCGGCCTCTTCGTGGACCCGGGCTACGGCCCGGTGCTCGGCAACTACGGCCTCGACAACCTGCGCTTCGTGAAACCCGTCAAGCCGGGCGACCGGATCCGCGTGCGCCTGACCTGCAAGGAGAAATCGCTGCGCGCCGACAAGGGCTGGGGCGAGGTGACCTGGGACACGGAGATCCGCAACCAGGACGGCGAGACCGTCGCCGCCTACCACGTGCTCACGATGGTGAGCATCCACGCCGTGCCCGACGCGGTGAAGGACTGAGGCCATGGCTGTCGCGATCGACTCGTTCCGGAAGGACTTCCCGAGCCTCGCATTCGAGGCGCCGGCGGACGGCGTGCTCGAGGTGATCATCGCGCACGAAGGGCGCCAGAACTCCGCGACCGAGGCGATGCACCGTGATCTGGCGAACGTCTGGCGCGCGATCGATGTAGATCCCGGCGTGCGCGCGGTCCTCGTGCGCGGAGCCGGCGAGCATTTCTCCTCCGGCGGCGATTTTTCGATGATCGAACGCATGATCGCCGACGAGGCGACGCTGCTGCGCGTCTGGCGCGAGGCGAGCGACCTCGTCTACAACCTGGTGAACTGCCGCAAGCCCGTCGTTTCGGCGATTCGCGGCACGGCGGTCGGGGCCGGACTTGCCGTCGCCTTGCTCGCGGACATCTCGGTGGCGGGCCGGGGCGCGAAGATCCTCGATGGCCATACCCGCCTCGGCGTCGCGGCGGGCGATCATTCCGTCATCATCTGGCCGCTCCTGTGCGGCCTCGCCAAGGCGCGCTACTACCTGCTGACGAACGAGCCGCTCGGCGGGGAGGAGGCCGAGCGCATCGGCCTCGTCTCGCTTTGCGTCGACGACGACAAGGTGCGCGACCGCGCGCTCGCCATCGCGGTGAAGCTGGCCGCGGGAAGCGCCAGCGCGCTCGCATTCACGAAGCACGCGCTCGCCAACTGGCTGCGCCTCGCCGGCCCGTCGTTCGACGCCTCGCTCGCACTCGAATTCCTGGGCTTCCGCCTCGGCGACGCGCGGGAAGGGCTCGACGCGGTCCGCGCGCGCCGACTGCCGGAATTCCGCCGCTGACATTGCGGCGTCCCGCCGCCGCCGCTAGTATCCGCACTGCCTTGGGGTGGTCTGAAAAGACCTGAGATGCCGGTGGCTACCGGCGAACCCGTTGAACCTGATCCGGTTAGGACCGGCGTAGGGAGCAGGCGTGTCGATCAAGCCGCTGCCGCTGATTCTCCTGTTTTTCGCAGGCAGTGCTGCGTCCGCGCCGCCGCTGGCGAAGCTCGAGCCCGTGGTCGTGACCGCAACGCTGCGTCCCATGCCGGCCGCGGGGCGGCCGGGCGGCGTCAGCGTGCTCGCGGGCGACGACGTGCGGGAAGCGGCCGTCGTCCACCTCGAGGAACTCCTGCCGCAGCTGCCTTCGCTTTCCTGGGCAGGCGCAAGCTCGCGGCCGCGCTACTTCCAGCTCCGCGGCATCGGCGAACTCGAGCAGTACCAGGGCGCCCCGAATCCGTCGGTCGGCTTCCTCGTCGACGAGATCGACTTCAGCGGCATCGGCATGATCGCCTCGACTTTCGACGTCGAGCAGGTCGAGGTGCTGCGCGGTCCCCAGGGCACGCGATACGGCGCGAACGCGCTCGGCGGCCTCATCAAGGTCAAGACGCGTGATCCCGTGCCGGTGCGCGAGCTGGAAACCGAGCTGTCGCTCGGCGGCGATGGCCTGTGGTCCGCGGGCGCCGCTGCCGGCGGCGCATTGCCC
This sequence comes from Steroidobacteraceae bacterium, assembly GCA_036559565.1. GTDB lineage: Bacteria > Pseudomonadota > Gammaproteobacteria > Steroidobacterales > Steroidobacteraceae > SCUD01. The sequence continues at coordinate 2,079 of DATBSX010000157.1, forward strand.
GCCGGCGGCTCCACCCGTGGCGCCTGGCGCGCCGTGCTCGAGCGCGCGGTCAGCGATGGATTCCGCGAGAACCGGTTCCTCTGGCGCGACGACACGAACGGGCGCGACGAGACGACGGCACGGCTCAAGTTCCGGCTGGAATCGGAGCATGGATGGCGCGCGGACCTCGCGCTGCTGCACGCCGATTTCGACAACGGCTACGACGCGTTCGCGATCGACAACAGCCTCACGACGCTGTCGGACCGGCCCGGGAAGGATTCGCAGCGCTCCGACGGCGCCTCGCTCGACCTCGCTCACGCCGCCCTGGGGGACGGCGAACTGCGGTCGATCACGGCCTGGGCGGAATCCGACATCGTCGCGAGTTTCGACGGCGACTGGGGCAACGAGCGCGACTGGGGCGCGAACGGGCCCTACGACTTCTTCTCCGACACGCGGCGCAGGCGGCGGACGTTGTCCGAGGACCTGCGCATTTCGAGCGCGGCGGACGGCGCCGTTTCGTGGATCGCGGGCCTGTGGCTGCAGCGCCTCGAGGAGGCGAACCGCATGTCCGACGACGGCCTCTATCTCGCGGACGCGTTCGTGCGTGAACTCGAGAGCGACTACCGCGCGACGAGCGCCGCGCTTTATGGGCAGGCGGACTTCGCAGTGACGCCGGCGACGACGGTCACCGCGGGCCTCCGGGTCGAGGAGCGCGAGGCCCGCTACGACGACAGCGACGGCGTCGCCTTCGACCCGCGCGACCGCTTGTGGGGCGGCGAGCTATCCGTGACCCACCGCGTCGCTGAAAGCCAGAG
>DATBSX010000158.1:0-13719 GCA_036559565.1 Steroidobacteraceae bacterium
CTCCTCCGTGAGCGTGAGGCAGATGAGGCCGCGGCCGTGCCGGGCCATGAAGTTGATGTCTTCGGGCCGCGCACAGGATGCCGCCATCAGCAGGTCGCCCTCGTTCTCGCGCTCCTCGTCGTCCATCACGACGACCATGCGACCCGCGGCGAGCTCGGCGAGGATCTCCTCGATCGTGTTCATCGGATGCCCCGCGCCTCGAGCAGCCCGTCGAGGTAACGCGCCAGCAGGTCCACTTCGAGGTTGAGCGCTTTGCCCGGCGCGATGCTGCCGAGCGTCGTGACCTTTCGGGTATGCGGTATGAGGTCGATCGCGAAGGCGGCGCCTGCGACGCGCCCGACGGTGAGGCTCACGCCGTCGAGCGTCACCGAGCCCTTCCCGGCGATGAAGCGCGCAAGCTCCGCCGGCGCCTCGACCTCGGCGTGCAGCGAGCCCGCTTCCTCGGCGCAACTGCGCACGGTCGCAACTCCGTCCACGTGGCCGGTGACCAGATGGCCGCCGAGCGCCGATCCGGCGGCGACGGCCGGCTCGAGATTGACGACGCTGCCCGCCGCGAGCCGCCCGAGCGTCGTGCACGCGAGCGTTTCGCCTGAAAGCTCGGCGTCGAAGCGCCCGGGCGCAACGTCAACGAGCGTGAGGCAGACGCCCGACACCGCGACGCTGTCGCCGACCTGCCAGCCCGCGGTCGAGAGCGTGCCCGTCTCGATCGTGAGCCGGCGCGCATTCGCGCCGCCGCCGACGGCGGCCACCCGGCCCATGGAGGTGACGATTCCGGTGAACATCGTTTCCTCAGCGCCTCGGCCGCAGCCGCAGCATCAGGTCCTTGCCGACATCCTGCCGTTCGACGATCGAGAATTCGAGCCGCTCCGCCATCGAGGCGGGCGCCGCGAGGTCCGCGAGCGGTCGCGCGCCGCGGCCGAGCAGCATCGGCGCGATGTACAGGCGAAGCTCGTCCACGAGCCCCGCCGCGAAGAACGCGCCCGCAAGGCCCGCGCCGCACTCGACGAGGAGCTCATTCACCTGCCGGTCGGCCAGGAGCGCGAGTGCCGCCGCAAGGTCCACGCTGCCCCCCGAGGATGGCAGCCTGACGACCTCGGCGCCGGCAGCGCGCAGCGCACTCGCACGCTCCCCATCCTCATCCGTGCACAGGACCAGCGCCTGGCCAGGCGGCACCAGGATGCGCGCGGTCGCGGGGGTGCGGAGTTTCGAGTCGAGCACGACGCGCAGCGGCTGGCGCGTGGCGCCGGGCAGGCGCACGTCGAGGCGCGGATCGTCGGCCAGCACGGTGCCGCTGCCGGTCATCACGGCCGAGGAGCGTGCGCGCAGGCGCTGCACGTCCTCGCGTGCGGCCTCGCCGGTGATCCAGTGGCTCTCGCCACCGGGCAACGCAGTGCCGCCGTCGAGGCTTGCGGCAAGCTTGACCGTCACCCAGGGCTGTCCGCGCGTCATGCGCGAGATGAAGCCCGGGTTCAGCTCCTGCGATTCCTGCTCGAGGACGCCACCGGTCACCGCGATGCCCGCCGCGGCGACGCGCGCGATGCCGGCACCGTTCACCCGGGGATTCGGGTCCTTCATCGCGTACACGAGACGCCCGATGCCGGCCTCGACGAGCGCATCCGCGCAGGGCGGCGTGCGCCCGAAATGGGAACAGGGCTCGAGCGTGACGTAGGCGGTCGCGCCGCGCGCGGCATCGCCTGCCGCCGCGAGCGCCATGACCTCCGCGTGCGGGAGGCCTGCTTTCTCGTGCCAGCCCTCGGCGATCACGCGCTCGCCGTCTGCAATTACGCAACCGACGCGCGGGTTGGGGTCAGTCGTGAAGAGGCCGCGGCGGGCGAGCTCGATCGCCCGCGCCATGTGACCGGCATCCGTCGCGTGGGCCGCCATCACGGCTTGCCGCGCGGTTCGCGCACCTGGGACGGCAGCAGGGACATCTGCCCGCCTGCCGGGTCGCTGCGGCGGCTCTTGTCGAGCTGCTCGAGCTGCTCGCGGAAAGAGTCGACGTCGTGGAAGCGGTGATAGACCGAGGCGTAGCGCACGTAGGCGACCTCGTCGAGCGTGCGCAGCTCTTCCATCACGATCTCGCCGATCGTCCGCGAGGCGACCTCGCGCTCGCCGATCACCCGCAGGCGATGGCCGATGCGCTCGAGCGCCGCCTCGACCGCGTCGCGCGCGACCGGGCGTTTCTCGAGCGCCTTCATGATCCCGGCGCGCAACTTGCCTCCGTCGAAGGGCTGGCGCGTGTTGTCGTTCTTCACGACCTGCGGCATGACGAGTTCGGCCGTCTCGAAGGTCGTGAAGCGCTCGCCGCAGGACAGGCACTCGCGGCGCCGGCGAATCTGGTGCCCCTCGCCCGCCAGGCGCGAGTCCGTCACCTTGGTGTCGTCATGGTTGCAGAACGGGCAATGCACTGCCGCGGTCCCGGCGCTCTCACGCGTAGACGGGAAAGCGCTTGCAGAGCGCGAGCACCGCTTCGCGCACGCGGCGCGTGGCGGCCTCGTCGCCCACTGCGTCGAGCACGTCCGCGATGAAGCCGCCGACCTGGCGCGATTCTTCGACGCCGAAGCCGCGGGTCGTGATGGCCGGCGTCCCGATCCGCAGGCCGCTCGTCACGAACGGCGGCCGCGGGTCATTGGGGACCGCATTCTTGTTCACGGTGATGTGCGCGCTCCCGAGCGCTGCGTCGGCGTCCTTGCCCGTGTAGCTCCTGCCGATCAGGTCGAGCAGGAAGAGGTGGTTGTCGGTGCCGCCGGAGACGATGCGATAGCCGCGCTCCTGCAGCGTCTTCGCCATCGCACGCGCATTCGCGACGACCTGCTGCTGGTACGCCTTGAACTCCGGCGCGAGCGCCTCGAGCAGGGCCACCGCCTTGGCTGCGATCACGTGCATGAGCGGGCCGCCCTGCATGCCCGGGAAGACGATCGAGTTCAGCTTCTTGTGCAGGTCTGCGTGCTCGCGGGCGAGGATGAGCCCGCCGCGCGGGCCGCGCAGCGTCTTGTGCGTCGTCGTCGTGACGACGTCCGCGTGCGGCACGGGGTTCGGGTAGACGCCGGCCGCGACGAGTCCGGCGACGTGCGCCATGTCGACGACGAACCAGGCGCCGACCTCGTCCGCAATGGCGCGGAACCGCTGCCAGTCGATGACGCGCGAATAGGCCGAGAATCCGGCGACGATCATCTTCGGCCGGTGCTCCTTCGCGAGACGCTCGACCGCCGCGTAGTCGATCTCGCCGGTTGCGGTGTCGAGGCCGTACTGGACCGCATTGAAGAACTTTCCGGAGAAGTTCACCTTCGCGCCGTGCGTCAGGTGACCGCCATGGTCGAGGCTCATGCCGAGCAGCGTGTCGCCCGGCGCGAGCAGCGCGAAGTACACGGCGGCGTTTGCCTGCGAGCCCGAATGCGGCTGCACGTTCGCATAGGCGGCGCCGAAGAGCTTCTTCGCCCGCTCGATCGCGAGCTCCTCGGCGATGTCCACGAATTCGCAGCCGCCGTAATAGCGCTTGCCTGGATAGCCTTCGGCGTACTTGTTGGTGAGCACGGAACCCTGGGCGGCAAGCACGCGCGGGCTCGCGTAGTTCTCCGAAGCGATGAGCTCGAGATGCTCCTCCTGGCGACGCCGTTCCGAGGCGATCGCGCCGGCGAGGGCCGGGTCGAAGGATTCGATGCTCATACCGGGTCCGAACATGGGATTTCCTGCGGCAGCGCCCTGAAATGGAGCGCGAAGTCTACCCGAACTGCCCCGTTCAGGCCGACTCGACGAAGGCCTGGACCACGCGGGTCCAGGCGCGCGCGATGTTGCGCCGGTTGTACCCGCCGCCACCGAAACCGAGGATGCGTCCGGCCGCGAAGCGCTCCGCGATGGCGCAGAGCCGGGCCGCGGCATGGGCATGCGCTTCCTCGGTCAGCGCGAGGTGGGCAATCGGGTCCCCGCCGAGGCTGTCGGCGCCGCACTGGAAGAGTATGAACTCGGGCGCGTGCCGCTCGAGGTGGGACTCGATCGCCGGCCACGCGGTGAAAAATTCGGCATCGCCCGCGCCCGGCTGCAACGGCAGGTTCAGCTTGGTTCCGGTCGCGGCGCCGGTGCCGGTCTCGGACTCGGCGCCCGTCCCTGGGTACAGGTAACGCCCATCCTCGTGCGTGTCGGCAAACACGATCGCCGGGTCGTCCTCGAACGCGTAGAAGACGCCGTCGCCGTGGTGCGCATCGATATCCACGTACGCGATGCGCGAAAGTCCGTGCTCGCGCTTCAGGCGCTCGATCACGACGCCGATGTCGTTGAAGACGCAGAATCCCGCGGCGTGCGCGCGCCCCGCGTGGTGCAGGCCTGCGATCGGCACGAATCCGCGCTTCACCTGGCCCGTCATGACCGCATCGCAGGCGACGAGCGAGGCGCCGACGACGTTGCAGGCCGCCTCGAACACGCCCTTGAACGCCGGCGTATCGCCTGCGTCGAGCAGGCCTTCCCCGGTCGCCGAGCGCGCGACGACAAAATCGACGTAGGCGGGATCCTGGAACAGCTCGAGTTCGGCGCGCGTCGCGGTTCGCGGCGCGAGCTGCAGGACGCGCCGGTCGAGGCCCTGCGCGACGAGTTCGCGCCAGAACACGTCGTGACGGTCCGGGCCGAAGGGATGGCCATCCGGAAATCCGTAGCGGGCGATCCGCTCGCCGGCGACGACGCAGGTTGAAGGTCCGCCGTTTTCAGCCACGCGATGCCGCTGCGGTAGTGAGGGGTCGCGCCGAGCCTAGCATGGCTGGCGGCAAAGGCCCGCATCGCTGATAATCCGCGGCCCGTCGAAGCCCCGGAATCGCATGGCCCAATACATTTATACGATGAACCGCGTCGGCAAGGTCGTCCCGCCGAAGCGCCACATCCTCCGCGACATCTCCCTCTCCTTCTTCCCGGGCGCCAAGATCGGCGTCCTCGGGCTGAATGGCTCGGGAAAGTCCACGCTGCTGCGCATCATGGCGGGCACCGACACGGACATCGAGGGCGAGGCCCGGCCGCAGCCCGGGATCAAGGTCGGCCTGCTGCCGCAGGAACCGCAGCTGGACGCGGCAGCCGACGTGCGCGGCATCGTCGAAGAGTCGGTGAAGCCGGTCAAGGACGCGCTCGCGCGCCTCGAGCAGGTCTATGCGCTCTACAGCGAGCCCGACGCGGACTTCGACAAGCTCGCCGCGGAACAGGGGCAGCTCGAGGCCTTCCTCGCGACCGTCGATGGCCACAACCTCGAGCGCCAGCTCGACATCGCAGCCGACGCGCTGCGCCTGCCGCCCTGGGAAACCAAGGTGACGCAGCTGTCGGGCGGCGAGCGCCGCCGCGTCGCGCTCTGCCGCTTGCTGCTGTCGAAGCCCGACATGCTGCTGCTCGACGAGCCGACCAACCACCTCGACGCGGAGTCCGTCGCCTGGCTCGAGAAATACCTGGAGCAGTACCCGAGCACGGTCATCTGCGTCACGCACGACCGTTACTTCCTCGACAACGTGGCTGGCTGGATCCTCGAGCTCGACCGCGGGCACGGCATCCCCTGGCAGGGAAACTATTCCTCCTGGCTCGAGCAGAAGGAGCAGCGGCTCGCGCAGGAGGAGAAGCAGCAGGAGGGCCTGCGGCGCACGCTCGCGCGCGAGCTCGAATGGGTGCGCGCCAACCCCAAGGCCCGCCAGGCGAAGAGCAAGGCGCGCCTGCGCCAGTTCGACGAGCTGTCCTCCGTGGAATTCCAGGCGCGGAACGAGACGAACGAGATCTACATCCCGCCGGGCCCACGTCTCGGTGACCTCGTGATCGAGGTCGCGAACCTGCGCAAGGCATTCGGCGAGCGCCTGCTGATCGACGACCTGTCGTTCAAGCTGCCGGCCGGCGCGATCGTCGGCATCATCGGGCCGAACGGCGCGGGCAAGACGACGCTGTTCCGCATGCTGACCGGCTCCGAGAAACCGGATGCGGGCACCATCCGCACGGGTCCCTCGGTGAGCATCGCGTACGTCGACCAGTCGCGCGACAAGCTCGACGACTCGAAGACCGTGTGGCAGGAGATTTCCGGCGGGCAGGACGTCATCAAGGTCGGCAACTACGAGACGGCCTCGCGCGGCTATGTCGGGCGGTTCAACTTCCGCGGCAACCAGCAGCAGCAGCATATCGGCGAGCTGTCGGGCGGCGAACGGAATCGCGTGCACCTCGCCAAGGTCCTGAAGAGCGGCGCCAACGTCCTGCTGCTCGACGAACCGACCAACGACCTCGACGTCGAGACGCTGCGCGCGCTCGAGGAAGCGCTGCTCAACTTCCCGGGCTGCGCGGTCGTCATATCGCACGATCGCTGGTTCCTCGACCGCATCGCGACCCACATCCTCGCCTTCGAGGGCGAGAGCGAAGTGGTCTGGTTCGAGGGCAACTACCAGGACTACGTGGCCGACCTGCGGCGCCGCAAGGGCGACGACGCGGACCAGCCGCACCGCCTCCGGTACAAGCCGCTGCACCAATGAAGGCAGGGGACTGTCACCTTCGCCGGCCTTGCGGCAAAGGGGACTGTCCCCTCCAGCTCGAAGATTTCCGCTAGACTCCCCGCGTCCGGTCGGCGGGAGATTCGCATGGCAGTCTACATCGACTCCTCGGGGCGCCTGCACCACGACCAGGAGAGCGGCCTCGCCCTCCACTGTCCGCACTGCCAGGTGCTCGCGCACATCTCGCCGGTCTCCGTGCCGGACTTCAACGTGCTGCAGCAGCACAAGCCGTCCCAGGTCGGGCTCGTCTATCGCTGCGCCGCCTGCAATGCGCCGGTGTTCCTGCGCTTCACGGTCAAGCTCTACGGCGGCAGCCGCGTCGAGCTCGCGCCGAATTTCGTCGAGCTCGAGCGCGCGCGCGAGAAGTTCAACTTCACCTATCTGCCTGAGGACACGGAGGCCCTGCTCAAGGAGACCTTCGCCTGCTTCACCGCCGCCTGCTACAACGCCTTCGCCTCGATGTGCCGGCGCGTTGCGCAGCGCACCTTCGCGGACCTCGGCGCGGACGGCAAGCTCGAGCTCTATGACGAGCTCGCGAACGTCCGCCGACTCGCCGAGATCGACGAGGCGACATTCGAGGTCGTGAAGAAAATCCTGTTCGATCCCGACGAGCCCGCGCGCGGGAACCTGCCGGTGATCGACGCCTTCCAGGCCGGCGTGCTGCTCGAGGTGCTGAAGGACCTGCTCTACCAGGCCTATGTCCGCCGCGGTCGCCTGCAGCAGGCGATGATGGTGCGGCGTTATTTCTCCGACGACGGGACAAACGTCACGCCGCTGCCCGGCGCGCGCCCTTAGGCGGCGTCCGGAGACATTCCGGCGCGCGCGGGATCCGATGGGGTGTCCCCTCGCTTCGCCGGAACTTTATGCTCCGCTCGGGGACACCCCGCCACCTCGCGCGCGCCGCGTTGTAGCTCGCTCGACGCGGACGGACGTAGCGAAGTGGCGCGTGAGCGAGCCGTTGCGGGACCCCGGAGCGAGCGAGTATCTGTCCTTCCGAGCGAGCGAAGGTGGTCCCGCCGGCGAAGCTTGCGCGCAGAAACCCTAAGTCAATCCGGCCTAGCCGACCCAGACCCGGGCGTTGCGGAATATCCGCATCCAGCCGCTGTCCTCGCCGGCCGCGGCGGGGTGCCACGAATTCTGCACCGTGCGGAATACGCGTTCCGGGTGCGGCATCAGGATCGTGACCCGTCCATCCGAAGACGCATAACCCGCGGCACCCTGCGGCGACCCGTTGGGATTGGCCGGATAGCGCGTCGCGACCTGCCCGCGGTTGTCGACGAAGCGCAGCGCAAGCTGCGCGTGCGAAGCCGCTTCGTCTGCAGCGCTTGCGAACTCGGCGCGGCCCTCGCCGTGGGCGATGGCGATCGGCAGCCGGGATCCCGCCATGCCCGTGAAGAAGATCGAGTTCGACGCGGTGATCTCGACCATCGAGAGCCGGCCCTCGAACTGCTCCGAGCGGTTCCGGCGAAAACGCGGCCAGTGCGCGCAGCCCGGGATCAGTTCCGCAAGCGCGGCGAGCATCTGGCAGCCGTTGCAAACGCCGAGCGTGAACCGGTCGGGCCTTGTGAACCACTCCTCGAAGAGGCTCCGCGCCCGCGGGTTGAACAGGATGGATTTCGCCCAGCCCGCGCCCGCGCCGAGCACGTCGCCGTAACTGAAGCCGCCGCAGGCGACGAGTCCCTGGAAGCCCTCGAGCGTCCCGCCCGCGTCGATCAGGTCGGTCATGTGAACGTCCACGGGCGCGAAGCCCGCTCGATCGAATGCAGCTGCCATCTCGACCTGGCTGTTGACGCCCTGCTCGCGCAGGATCGCGACGCGCGGGCGCGCGCCTTTCGCGATGAAGGGCGCGGCGATGTCGGCGTCGGCGTCGAAAGAGAACCGCCAGCCGAGGCCCGGGTCATCCTCGTCGAGTCGCGCGTCGCGCTCCTCGTCGGCGCAGGCCGGGTCGTCACGGAGCTTCTGCATGCGCCAGGTCGTCTCCGACCAGGCAGCGCGAAGCTCCACGCGGTCCGCGTCGATGAGCACGCTGCCCGCGGCCGCGAGGCGGAAGCGACGGCCCGCCGCGACGCTCCCGATGCGCCGCGCGAGCGCGCCGAGCCCGTGCCGGGTGAATACCGCTTCGGCGCGCGCGACATCCGCATCGCGCAGCTGCAGCACGGCGCCGAGCTCCTCGCCGAAAAGCGCAGCGACGGGTCGCGCGATGGCCCCGAGGTCCACGGCGATCGCAGCCCGCCCGGCCATGGCCATTTCGAGCAGGGTGACCGCGAGGCCGCCGTCCGAGCGATCGTGATACGCGAGCACGAGCCCCTCGTCGCGCAGCTCGCGGATTGCCGCGAAGAATGAAACGAGGCGCGCTGCGTCGTCCAGGTCCGGCGGCTCGTCGCCGATTCGTCCGTAGACCTGAGCCAGGCACGAACCCCCGATCCGGTCGCGGCCGGCCCCGAGATCCACGAGCAGGAGCGCCGTGCCGCCCGCATCGGTGGCGAGCGCGGGTGTCAGCGTCCGGCGCACGTCGGCGACCGGCGCGAAGGCCGAGATGACGAGCGAGAGCGGAGCGACGACGGAACGTTCGGCACCGTCCACTCTCCAGCTGGAGCGCATCGAAAGCGAATCCTTGCCGACCGGGATCGCAATCCCGAGCGCCGGGCAGAGCCCCTCTCCTAGCGCGCGCACCGTGTCATAGAGGTCCGCGTCTTCGGCGGGATTTCCGCAGGACGCCATCCAGTTGGCCGACAGCTTGACGTCGCCGAGCGCGCGCACGTCGGCGGCGGCGATGTTCGTGACCGACTCGCCGACCGCGATGCGGCCCGAGGCCGCTGCGTCGAGGAGCGCGATCGCCGGCCGCTCGCCGATCGCCATGGCCTCCCCGGTCCGGCCGCGAAGGCCGGACGTCGTCACCGCGACGTCGGCAACGGGCACCTGCCAGGGCCCGACCAGCGGGTCGCGGCTGATCATGCCGCCGACGCTGCGGTCGCCGATCGTGATGAGGAAACCCTTGTCGGCGACCGCGGGGAGCCGCAGCAGGCGCTGGAGCGCCTCGCGGGCATCGAGCCCCTCGGCATCGAATCCGTCGCCTCGGCGCTTGTTGCGCCTGGCGTTGCGCTGCATGCGCGGCGGGCGGCCGAGCAGGTCCTCGATCGGCATGTCGACGACGCGCTCGCCCGCGCGTGAATCCGTCACCACGAGCCGCCCGTCATCCGAGGCCTCGCCAATCACGGCCGAGGGGCAGCGCTCGCGGCGACACAGCGCCATGAAGGCGTCGAGCCCGCTTTGCGAGAGCGCAAGAACGTAACGCTCCTGCGCCTCGTTGCACCAGATCTCGAGCGGCGACATGCCAGGCTCGTCGCTCGGCACGCTCGAGAGCTCGATGCGCCCGCCGCCGGGCGCGACGACCTCGGGCACCGCATTCGACAGGCCGCCCGCGCCGACGTCGTGGACCATCAGGATCGGGTTTGACTCGCCCATGGCCCAGCAGGCGTCGATGACCTGCTGCGCACGGCGCTGGATCTCGGGATTGCCGCGCTGCACGGAGGCAAAGTCGAGCTGCTCGCTGGCGGAACCGCTGCCTTGCGAGGAAGCCGCGCCGCCGCCGAGGCCGATCAGCATCGCGGGGCCGCCGAGCAGCACCAGCGGCGCATGCGCCGGGACGGGTCGCTTCTCGACATGCAGGCGCCGGACGTTGCCGAGCCCGCCCGCGATCATGATCGGCTTATGGTAGCCGCGCACGACCGAGTCGGGGTCGCCGACGACGCGCTGCTCGAAGCTCCTGAAGTAGCCGAGGATGCCGGGGCGGCCGAACTCGTTGTTGAACGCAGCGGCGCCGATCGGGCCTTCGAGCATGATGTCGAGCGCAGATGCGATGCGCGCCGGTCGGCCGTGGTCGGTTTCCCAGGGCTGCACAAATCCGGGAATGCGCAGGTTCGAGACCGTGAAGCCGACGAGTCCGGCTTTCGGTTTCGCGCCGCGGCCCGTCGCGCCCTCGTCGCGGATTTCGCCGCCGGAGCCGGTGGCGGCCCCCGGGAATGGCGAAATCGCCGTCGGGTGGTTGTGAGTCTCGACCTTGAGCAGGATGTCGGCCGGCTCGTCGCTCCAGCCGAATTCGTGGCCGTCGCCCGAGGCAAAGTAGCGCCCGCAGCGCGGTCCCTCGATCACGGCCGCATTGTCGCTGTAGGCGGACAGCACGCCGGCCGGGCTCGACTTCTTCGTGTGCCGGATCATGTCGAATGGCGAGCGCGCCATGGCGGCGCCGTCGACCCGCCAGTCGGCGTTGAAGATCTTGTGCCGGCAATGCTCGCTGTTCGCCTGCGCGAACATCATGACCTCGACGTCCGTCGGGTCGCGGCCGAGCCGTGCAAACACGTCGGCGAGATAGGCGATTTCGCCTTCCGAGAGCGCGAGTCCCTGCGCCTCGTTCACGCGCGAGAGCGCACCGCGGGGATCGCGGCCGAGCACGATGTGATTGAGCGTCCCGCGCGGGTGTGCCTCGAAAAGGCGCCGTGCTTCGTCCGCGTTGTCGAGCAGCGTCTCCGTCATCGGGTCGAAGAGCGGCGCCGCGAGCGCGGCGAGCGAACCGGGTGCCAGTTTGGCCGCCGCCTCGATGCCCCAGCATTTGCCGCGCTCGATGCGACGCACGGCGGCGAGGCCGCAGACGTGCGCGATGTCGGTCGCCTTCGAGGACCAGGGCGAGACCGTCCCCAGGCGCGGCACCGTGTAGAGGCGATGCCCATGCGGCTCCGGCTTCGCGCGCGCATCGACGTCGAGCAGGCGCTCGAGCACCTCGCGTTCCGCAGGCGTGAGGACGCGTTCCGTATCGACGAAATGGACGTACTCGACGTGGATTCCCCGGACCGCGGGCTCGATGCGCTGCAGCGCCGCGAGCAATCTCTCGATCCGGAAGCTTGAAAGTGCGCTGGCGCCCCGGAACAGCAGCATCAAGCCGTCAACGCTTCACGCCCGGGTCGCCGCCGGCGGGATACAGGGGAACCGGGAATGCCGAGACGTTGCCGCCTTCGAGCGCGGTGATCTTGCTGACGCCTTGCTTGCGCACTTCGTCGATGCGGATGACCGACTGCAGCGGCAGGTAGCTGCGCTTGACGCCCGCGAACTCCGACTTGATGCGCTCCTCCGCCGGGTCGAGCACGACGGAGCTGCGCTCGCCGAACACCAGCTCCTCGACTTCGACGAACCCGAAGAGCCCGCCATGGCTCACCTTGCGGGCATAGATCTCGTAGACCTTGCCCTGGTTGACGAAGACGATCCTGAATATATGACTGGAGGCCATGATCCGGGTGGGACTCGCCTTGCCGTGGGCGCGCTATTATACGTGCGATGGCACTCCGGCTGAAAATCGTCAGCGACAACGCAGCCACGGCCGGCGAGCATGCGCGCTGGACGTTCGGCGTGAATGGCGGGCGCATTGGCCGCCACTCGACCAATGACTGGGTGCTGCGGGATCCCGAACGCTACGTGTCCGGTCGCCATGCCGAGATCGAGCACCGCGGCGGTGCATGGCTCCTCCGCGACACCAGCACGAACGGCACCTTCGTCAACGCCTCCGACGAGGCGCTCGGTCCGGATCGCCTGCACCAGCTCACCAACGGCGACAGATTTCGCATTGGCGAGTACGAGATCGAGGTCGAGATCACCGGCGGCAACGATTTCCCCGCCCAGGAGTCCGCGCCGGTCAGCGAGACCGACCTCGATTCATCCTTCGAAGTGAAGAACTTCATCTCGACGGGCCGGCGCGAACGCGAGGCGCAGGCTGCGCGCGCGCGCCCGGTCGCCGCACCGCCGGTGCAACCGCCGACACCGCCTCAGGCGCATGTTCCGCGCGGCCGCGACGACCAGGAACTCTGGCCAGGGCTTGCTGCGCTCTGCAGGGGCGCCGGGATCGATCCGCTCGCACTGCCCACCGAGGTGCGCGGCACGGCGCTGCAGCAGGCCGGGCAGCTGCTGCGCGAGACGCTCGTCGGATTTTCCGAGCTTGCACGCACGCGCGCGGATTTCGCGAGCGAGTTCGGTATTTCTTCCGGTGCGCGACGCAGGGACGCGACCAGCTCGTTCACGCAGATCGCGGCGGTCGAGCAGGTCCTCGAGATGGTGCTGGCGGGACGCGGGCCCGGGGATTCGCGCGCAATCGACGAGATCCGCGGCCAGTTCGCGCGCACCCGCAATCACGAAATTGCGATGGCGGCTGCGCTGCGCGAAGCGCTGGCGGCCGTGTTCGAGAAGCTGAACCCGGAAGTCCTCGAGGAGCAGCTCGGCCGGCGCGCCCAGGGCGTCGTCGGCGCGGACCTGCAGGCGCGCCTCTGGAACCGCTACCAGGAACTCTTCCGTGCCACCGTGCAATCAGGTGAAGCCGGCTTGCCGGCGGTTTTCCTGGTCGCATTCGCGCGTGCGTACGAGTCGATCGCCGCCGGCGGCAAGGCCCGGGATCCCGGCGACCGCATCGACTGAATCGGACTGGCGGAGAGGGTGGGATTGTGCTCGCTGCGCGCGCATCCCTCGCTTCGCTCGGGACCGTCGCCACTTCGTGGCGACGTCCTTCGGCGCGCTACGCGCGCCTCGTCGAACCCGATTGGGCTCGTCCACACATCCTTGCCGCCAATGAAAAAGGGCCCTGCGTTTTCCTTCGGTCCTTCGGGAAAACGCAGGGCCCTTTTTCATTGGCGGAGAGGGTGGGATTCGAACCCACGAATACCTTGTGAGATATTACTGGAATTCCAGTCCAGCGCCTTCGACCGCTCGGCCACCTCTCCGTTGAAGGGGTCACAGCCTACTGGAGCCGGGCCGCCCGCAGCAACCAAGCGGGCCGCCGCTCAGAATCCCCAGTTGAGGATCAGCTGGAATCCCTCAAAGGTCGGCGTGCCCTGGGCCTTCGGGAAGTCGAGCCAGCTCATTTCGTAGCTGGCATTCAGCGAGACGGACGGGTTCACGCGATAGCGCATGCCGGCGCCCAGCTGGTAGGCAAACCCGTCGACATTCTTCGTGTCCTGGAAGCCCTCGCAGATGTATCCGTACCACGGATTCCACCAGCAGCCGACTTCGGGTGGCTCGGTCGGGATATTCGTGTCGACAAAGTTCCAGCCGAGGCCCGTCGTGATGAATGGCGTGAACCGGCCCGTCATGAAGTAGTACGTGGCGTCGAACATCACGCCCATGGATTCAAGGCTGCCCTTGACCGGGAATACCTCGCCCGGATCGTCCCCGGCCAGCCGCGCTTCGTAGC
>DATBSX010000159.1:0-3293 GCA_036559565.1 Steroidobacteraceae bacterium
GCCCGGATGGCAGCCCGCGCCGCAGAGGAAGAGGCCGCCGACCGGCATCGCGTACTGCGCGGCGCCCGGGACCGGCCGCATCATCATGAACTGGTCGAGCGCGAGCTCGCCGTGATGCCAGTGGCCGCCCGTGATGCGGAATTCGCGCTCGAGGTCCGCCGGCAGCAGCAGCTCGGACGCGACGATCTGCCGGCGCAGGCCCGGCGCATGGCGCTCGAGCACGCCGAGCGTGCGCTCGAGCAGCTCGCGCCGCGCGCCGTCGCCGCTCGCGCGCGAGTCGAACGGCGCGTAGAGCACGACGGCCGAGAGCACGTGCTTCCCGGCGGGCGCGAGCGTCTTGTCGTGCACGGACGGAATGCTGATCTCGAGCGCGGGGTCGGGCGAGCACTGGCCGTACTTCGCGGCGTCGAACGCATGCTCGAGGTACACGAGGTCCGGCGCGATCACGAGCCGCTCGCCGGCGAGCTCGGCCGGCAGCCGCGCAATGGCGGGCAGGGCGTCGAGCGCGAGGTGGAGCTTTGCCGCCATGCCCTTGTTGCGGATGTGCCGCACGCGATGGACGAAACCGGTTTCAAAGTGTCGCGCGCCCAGCAGGCCCAGCAGTGTCCTTGCGGGGTCGGCATTCGACACGACCGTGCCGGCGGCGATCTTCTCGCCGCTCTCGAGCTCAACGCCGGAGACGCGGTCGCCCTCGAGCGTGATGCGCTTGACCGGGCTCGCCGTGCGGATCGTGGCGCCGGCCGCACGCGCGGCCCCCGCCAGCGACTCGCTGATCGCGCCCATGCCGCCCGCCGGGACCGAGAGCCCGTCATTGCCCGCGGCCTGTCCGCTCAGGCGGTGCAGCAGCGCGAGCACGGAGTTGTTCGAGCGCGGCCCGAGGTTCGTGCCGAGCACGGCGTCGAGGGCGAGCGCGCCCTTGAGCGGCGCCGACTCGAAGATCTCCTCAAGCACGTCGTAGATGTTGATGCCCGCGATGCGCAGAAACTCGCGCATGTCGTCGCGGCCGAGGAGCCGGATGCCGAGGCCGAGCTGCGCCGCACCCATCAGGTCCGAGCGATCGCCACCGCCGAGCCGCGGCGGCTTGCGGTTGTGCTGCTTGGCGAAGATCCGCGCGAACTTCAGCATGCGCGCGTGGTATTCGGCGAGGCCCTTGCGGTCCGCGTCCGAGACCGTCCCCGATTCGAGCTTGCCGTCCTTGAACACGAGGTGTTCGCCGGCCTGCGCGAGCGCGACGGTCTTGAGCCCCGACTGCGACCACTGGAGCCCGTGCGAGGCGAGCTTGAGGTCGCTCGCGATGCCCGGATCGAGGAGGTAGGACAGGTGCGAGCAGCCCGAGACCTTGTAGCCCTTGGCGAATTCGCGCGTGACCGCGGCACCGCCTACCTGGGCGGCGGCTTCGAGCACGACGACTTCGCGCCCGGCGCGTGCGAGGTAAGCTGCGCAGACGAGGCCGTTGTGGCCGCCGCCGACGATGACGATGCGATCGCGGTCAGTCATCCCGCCAGCCCTCCGGCACGATATTCGGGCGGCGCAGGTCCATCAGGATCTCGCGCGCGGCATTCGCGCCGGGCGCCGCCATCACGCCGCCGCCCGGATGCGTGCCCGAGCCGCACATGTAGAAGCCCCGCACCGGGCCGCGGTACTGCGCGTAGCCCGGGAACGGCCGGTTGAAGAGGAGCTGGTCCATCGTCAGCTCGCCCTGGAAGATGTTGCCCTCGGTGAGGCCGACCTCCGCTTCCAGCTCTCGCGGCGTGCGGCACTCGACGTGGCGCACCAGCGACTTGAAGTTCGGGCTGTAGCGGCCGATCTGGTCGAGCACCGTGTTCTTGAAGCCCTCGCGGTCGGCGTCGGTCCATTCGCGGCCGTGGATGAACGGCGGCACGTATTGCACGAACACCGACATGAAGTGCTTGCCCGGGGGCGCCATCGTCGGGTCCGTCATCGACGGGATCAGGAGGTCGAGGTACGGCTCCTTCGACCAGGTGCCATTCTTCCAGTCGTCGTAAGCGCGCTCCATCTTCTCGAGCGAGTCGAGAAAGTGCATGTCGCCGTAGGCGAGCGGGTTGTCCTTGCCGAGCGCAGGGAACTCCGGCAGCCCGTCGAGCGCGATGTTGAGCTTTCCGGACGAGCCGCGGATCTTCCAGTTCTTCGCCTTCTCGATGATCGCGGGCGGCAGGTCCTTCGGGTCGAAGATCTTGGTGTAGGTCCGCCGCGGGTCGAGGTTCGAGACCACGACGTCGGCGTGGTACTCCGTGCCATTCTCGGTCACGACGCCGGTGGCGCGCCCGCCCTTGACGAGCACGCGGGCGACCGGCGCGTCGGTCACGATCTCGCCGCCGAAGGACTTGAACGAGCTCGCGATCGCCTTCGACACCGCGCCCATGCCGCCGCGCGCGAATCCCCAGGCGCCGATCGAGCCGTCCACGTCGCCCATGTAGTGGTGCAGCAGCACGTATGCCGTGCCGGGCGAGTAGACGCCCATGGCCGAGCCGATGATGCCGCTGCCTGACAGGTGGCACTTGATGGTGTCCGACTCGAAGTACTCGTTGAGGAAGTCGGCGATGCTCATCGAGTAGAAGCGCAGCGTGTCGTAGATGAACTGCTCGCCGAACTTGTTCAGCTCGCGGCCGAGGTAGAGCATTTCCTTGAGGTCGCGCGGCTTGAACGAGGTCGGGTCGGGCGGGGAGCGCAGCAGCAGGGGGCGGATGAACTTGCACTGGCGCATCACGTCGGTCGAATACCGGTGGTATGCGTCGGCGTCGCGCGGGTTGTGGCGGGCGAACTCGCGCCGCTGCACCTGCTCGTCCGTGTAGTTGCCGAGGATGTCGCCGCTCGAGGTGATCGAGACGCCGCCGCCGTAGGGCACGACCTGGAGGCCGTGGCGCGCCAGGTCGAGGTCGCGGAAGAGTTCGGGCCTCAGCAGGCTGCAGACGTACGAGCAGTTCGAGTACATCCAGCCCTTCTCGATCTCGCGGCTGACAGCCGCGCCGCCGATCCAGGGCATGCGCTCGACGACCAGGACCTTGAGCCCCGAGCGCGCGAGATAGGCGGCGTTGGTCAGGCCGTTGTGGCCCGCGCCGATGACGATCGCGTCGTATTTCGCCAAGTTCGAGTCCGTCTGGTCTGGTTCTTAAGTCGCGCCGCCCGCATGGGCCGCGCCGCCGCCGCTGCTCACCACGCGGTTCACGGCCGTTTCGAAGCGCTCGAGCGTCTCCCCCAGGCACCGGTCGTCGTGCGCCTCGCACACGAACCAGGGCTCGCGCGAGTCGGGCTCGCAGAGCACGCCGAGGTCG
>DATBSX010000160.1:0-2495 GCA_036559565.1 Steroidobacteraceae bacterium
CTTCATCGCTCGACGATGCTGATCTCGATGCGGTTGTTCGCCTGGGCCGCCGCATTCCACTGGCCCGCGGTCGCCTGCTCGATCGGCGGGTAGGCGACGGCCAGCCGGTCGCGCGGGCCGGACACGAGCGCGAGCTCGATCGCCCCGCCGGTGCGCTGGCGCAGCGTCGCGGCGAGGTTCGCAAAAGCAACCGGCTGCCGCGAACTGCCTGCAAGCGAATCGTCGAAGGGATTGCCGACCTGGTCGCACTTCGAGGCAGGCGATGCCGGCGCCGCCAGCGTATAGCCGTCCGGGCCTGCATTTTCGAGGCAGAAATTGCCGGCGAAGTTCTCGATCCGCACGATGCCGCTGATGGCGGCGCGCTCGAGCTGGGCGACGAGCGCGCGCACGGACTCGAGCCGCGAGGGATTGAGCGCCTGCTCCCCGAACGGCACGGCGAGCACCAGCGGCCGGAAGCCGTCCTGCGCCGCCGAGTCCGCGGAGGTCTCCCCGGCGATGCGCCACTTCTCGATGGCCTTCGTCAGCGTCTCGTTCGAGGCGCTGACCGCCTGGAACGCCCGTTCCGCATTCTCGGCCGTGATCCGCGCCTGCCAGTACAGGATGCCGACGAAAATCAGCGCCGCGAGCGAGGCGACCGTGGCGAGCACCCAGCGCCAGGGCCGCTGCGGCGGCGGCTGCGGCGTCATCGATTCTTCGTCGTCCGCTATGACCGGCGACTCGCGCGGCCGGAGTTCCGCGACGATGCGGTGCGTCCAGGTGTCGAGCGTCGAAACGACGAACTTGCGCAGTTCGAGGTCGTGCTCCTTGAGAAGGGCTTCGATGGCCGGCTCGCCGGCCGCCGCCGGCGAAGCGGCCGCGCGGGCCGCAAGCGGCACGACCGGTTCGAGCGCGGACGGTTCTTCGTCGCGCCGATCGGGCAGGAGCTGGAGCTGGTAGAGCGCCTTGGTGACGTCGATCGGCCGGATGGATTTCGGGAGCACGCCGACGGCGCCGGAGGCGCGCGCCTGCCCGCCGTAGATCTCCCCCTCCTGGGAGGTGTACATCATGATCGGGATCGAGGCGAGCTCGGGCTTCGCCTTGATTTCGCGCACGGCCTGGAGCCCGTCCATCCCCGGCATCAGGTGATCCATGAAGATCACGTCCGGGCGGCGGTCCTTGAGGTACTCGAGGGCGGCTTCCGCGGAATCGGCCGAGTCCACCAGGATCCCGTAGCGCTCGAGCATGCGGGAGAGGACGACCCGAGCGGACTTGGAATCGTCGACGACCAGCGCTCGCTTGCCCGGCATCATTCGCCTCTCCGCCCGCTTCGCCGCAGTGTAGCCCAGGCGGTCCGGGCCGGAATGTGGACTTCCGTCAATTTTTGAGCCTGTAACCGGTGCGAAAGATCCAGGCAATGGCGCCGAGGCAGGCGAGCATGAAGACGAGCGTCATGCCGAGGCTCATTTCGACCGAGACGTCGGACTTGCCGTAGAAGCTCCAGCGGAACCCGCTGATCAGGTAGACCACCGGATTGAAGAGCGTCACCGTGCGCCAGGCGGGCGGAAGCATGTCGATCGAGTAGAACGCGCCGCCGAGGAAGGTCAGCGGCGTCACGATCAGCATCGGGATGAGCTGCATCTGCTCCCAGTTCTTGGCCCAGATGCCGACGATGAAGCCGAACAGGCTGAAGGTCGCCGCCGTCAGCAGCATGAACGCGATCATCCAGAACGGGTGCAGGATCGTGATCGGCACGAAGAACGAGGCCGTCGTGAGGATGATGAGTCCCAGCAACACGGACTTGGTGGCCGCTGCGCCGACGTAGCCGAGGACGATCTCGAAAGCCGCGACCGGAGCCGAAAGGATCTCGAAGATCGTGCCCGTGAATTTCGGGAAGTGGATGCCGAACGAGGCGTTCGCGATGCTCTCCGTGAAGAGCGACAGCATGATCAGGCCCGGCACGATGAAGGCGCCGTAGCTCACGCCGCCGACCTCCGACATGCGCGAGCCGATCGCCGAGCCGAAGACGATCACGAACAGCGCCGTCGTGATGACGGGCGTCAGCACGCTCTGCAGGATCGTGCGCAGGAAGCGCGCCATCTCGAAGCGATAGATGGCCCAGACCCCGTGGCGGTTGAAGGCCGGCACGCTCATGGCCGGGCTCCGCGGCCGACGAGGCTCACGAAGATCTCCTCGAGCGAGCTCTCGCGCGTGTTGAGGTCGCGGTAGCAGATGCCGAGCTGCTCGAGCCGGCGGAGGAACGGCGCAATGCCCGACTGTTCGTTTGCGGCGTCGAAGGTGAACTTGAGCTCGCGGCCGTTGGCGTTGAGCGCGAGCTGCCACTCGCCGAGCTCCGGCGGAATCCCGGCGAGGGGCTCCTGGAGCATCACCGTCAGCTCGCGCTTGCCGAGCTTCTTCATGAGCGCGGCCTTTTCCTCCACGACGACCAGCTCGCCATGGTTCACGACGCCGATCCGGTCGGCCATCTCCTCGGCCTCGTCGATGTAGTGCGTCGTCAG
>DATBSX010000161.1:0-6706 GCA_036559565.1 Steroidobacteraceae bacterium
CTTCCGCGACGCCCTGCAGAAACTCAAGCTGAACGACTCTGCACTGCACTACGAGCCCGAAGTCTCGACGGCGCTGGGCTTCGGCTTCCGCTGCGGATTCCTCGGGCTCCTGCACATGGACATCGTTCAGGAGCGGCTCGAGCGCGAGTACGGGCTGTCGCTCGTGACCAGCGCGCCGACCGTCATCTACGAGGTGCTCGGCAGCGACGGCGAGGTCAGCCTGGTCGACAATCCCTCGAAGTTGCCGCCGAACTACCGCGAGCTGCGCGAGCCGATCATCACCGCGAACATCCTGGTTCCGCCGGAGCACGTCGGCGGCGTGCTCGGCCTCTGCCAGGAGAAGCGCGGCGTGCAGAAGAAGATGCAGCAGCTCGGCAAACAGATGTCGCTGCAGTACGAGCTGCCGCTCGCCGAGGTCGTGCTGGACTTCTTCGACCGCCTGAAATCGGTGAGCCGCGGCTACGCGTCATTCGACTACGAGTTCAGCCACTTCCAGGCGGCACCGCTGTCGAGGCTGGATGTCCTGATCAACGGTGACCGCGTTGACGCGCTGTCGATGATCGTGCACCGCGAGAGCGCGTACCGGCAGGGACGCGAGCTCGTGGACAAGATGCAGGAACTGATCCCGCGCCAGATGTTCGAAGTGGCCATCCAGGCCGCGATCGGCGGGCAGATCATCGCGCGAGCCTCGGTCAAGGCGCTGCGCAAGAACGTGCTGGCCAAATGCTACGGCGGCGACGTGACCCGGAAGCGCAAGCTCCTCGAGAAGCAGAAAGAAGGCAAGAAGCGGATGAAGCAGTTCGGCACGGTCGAGATCCCGCAGGAAGCGTTCCTCGCGGTCCTGAGCATGAGCAAGAAATGAACGGCGGGGGATTCTGATGGTCTTCGATTTTTCATTCCTGCTGGTCGCGCTGGCTGCGCTCACGGGCGCCGTCTGGGGCCTCGATCGCCTGTTCTTCGCGCAGAAGCGCCAGGCGCGCGGCATCGCCAAGGAGCCGGTGGCCGTCGACTACGCGCGCTCGTTCTTCCCGGTCATCGTCATCGTGCTGGTGCTGCGCTCGTTCCTGTACGAGCCGTTCCGCATTCCCTCCGACTCGATGATGCCGACGCTGATCCAGGGCGACTTCATCTTCGTGAACAAGTGGCGCTACGGGCTGCGCCTGCCCGTGCTGAACACCCGGATCGTGCCGGTCGGCGAGCCGCAGCGCGGCGACGTCATCGTGTTCCGCAAGCCGAGCGACCCGTCGCTGGTCTTCATCAAGCGCCTGGTGGGCCTGCCGGGCGACACGATCCAGGTGGTGGGGTCCCAGGTGCTGGTGAACGGAACGCCGTCTCAGATTGTGCCGGGCGAGTTGTACTCCGGGCCCAAGAACGAGCAGTATCCGTTCACCCATGTGGGCGAGGAGCGCCTGGGGAGCAGGACGCATGCCGTCCTTCTTGACCCTGCGCGGCCCGGCATGGAGGGAGAATGGCGGGTGCCGCCGGGCCACTTTTTCATGATGGGCGACAATCGCAACAACAGCCGCGACAGCCGTTTCCCGGACGTCGGATTCGTCCCGGAAGAGAACGTGATCGGCAAGGCTGAGGCGATCTGGCTGTCCTTCAATCCGGACCGCAAGTGGCGCCTGCTGTGGAACCGCATGGGCACCGGGATTCGTTAGGGAGACAGGTATGCTGCACAGACAGCGTGGCATGACAATGCTCGGGATCATTTGCGTCGTCGTCGTGGTCGGCGCGTGGGTCTATGCCGGCATCCGGCTGGTGCCGAAGTACCTCGAGTACATGCGCGTCGCCTCGACGCTGGAGAAGGTGCGCGACGAATTCGACGCCAACCCGGGTTCGACCGAGTTCATGCTGCGCAAGGCGATCGAGCGGCATTTCGACATCGAGATGGTCGAAGTGATCACCGCGGAGGACATCGAAATCCACAAGGAAGGCAGCGAGTTCACGATGCGCGCCGCCTACGACGACACCGTGCCGCTCGCGGGCAACGTGTCGTTCCTGGTCGAATTCGACAAGTCGGTCACCGTCGGCGCGCAGTGACCGGCGTGCGGGGAACGTGAACCCTGCGGCCGGCTGGCTGGCGGAGCGGCTCGGCGTCGATCTGTCCGATCCGGCGCTTCTTGCGCGGGCGCTGACCCATCGCAGCCACGGCTCCGTCAACAACGAGCGGCTCGAGTACCTCGGCGACGCCGTCCTTTCCTTCCTCGTCGCCGAGATGCTCTTCCTCAGATTTCCCGATGCGAGCGAGGGCGAACTCTCGCGTTTCCGCGCCAGTCTCGTGAGCGGCGAGGCGCTGGCGGCGACGGCCGCGAGCCTCGGCCTCGGCGAGCAGCTGCTGCTCGGCGAGGGCGAGATGAAGTCCGGCGGCTATCGCCGCGCCACGATCCTCGCCGATGCGCTGGAGGCCGTGGTCGGGGCCGTTTACCTCGACCAGGGTATCGATGCCGCGCGGCAGGTCGCCGGGCGGCTGTTTGAAGCGGTGATCGACGCGCTGCCGTCGGCATCGGAATTGAAAGACCCCAAGACGCGGCTTCAGGAATGGCTTCAGGGCCGCGGGCTTCCGCTTCCCGACTACACCGTGCTCGAGGTCAGCGGAGAGCCGCACGACCAGCGATTCAGCGTCCGCTGCGACATCCCGGCGCTCGCGCTCTCGGCTATTGCCGACGGCAGCAGCCGGCGGCGCGCGGAGCAGGAAGCGGCACAGCGAATCCTGTCGGATCCGGCGCTAAACTAGGCCGGGTGAGCGCAGGGAATACGCATCGCTGGGGCACTGTCGTGCTGGCCGGCCGCCCGAACGTCGGCAAGTCGACGCTGCTTAACGCGCTCGCGGGACGCAAGCTCAGCATCGTCACGCCGAAGGCCCAGACAACCCGCCACCGGGTGGAGGGCCTCGTGACGGGTCCTGGTTTCCAAATGATCGTGACCGATACGCCGGGCGCGGGCGCCGCGGCCGGCAGCCGCCTTGCGCACTTCATGAACCGCGAAGGCGAGGCGGCGCTGGGCAGCGCGGACGCGGCCATCCTGGTCGTCGCCGCGCCGCGCTGGGCGGAGGGCGACAGCGCCATGCTTGCGCGCCTCGCCCAGTCGGGGCTGCCGGTCATTCTCGCCGTCAACAAGATCGACCGGGTCAAGCCGCGGGACGCCCTGCTGCCGATCCTCGAGAATTTTTCGCGCCGGCACGACTTCGCGGCGATCGTGCCGATCTCGGCGTCGAAGGCCGTGAACCTCGATGCGCTCGTCAAGGCCGTCGCGGGGCAGCTGCCGGAAGGCCCGGCTGGCGAGGCGCGGCCTGCGCACGAGCGGGGCGAGCGTTTCCAGGCAGCCGAGGCGCTTCGCGAACAGCTCATGCTCGCGCTTTCGGACGAGCTGCCCTACGGCATCGCTGTCGAGATCGAGCGCTTCGAGCCGACGCCCGACGGCCGCACCGAAATCGACGCGATCATCTGGGTCGAGCGCATCGGCCAGCGCAAGATCGTGATCGGCACGAAAGGCGCGCGGCTCAAGGCCATCGGCAGCGCCGCGCGACTCGCGCTGAATGAGCTCTTCGGTCGTCGCGTGCACCTCAACACCTGGGTCAAGGTGCGCGAAGGCTGGAGCGACGACGACCAGTTGCTGCAGCGGCTCGGCCACGAGCCGTCATGACCTCCACGCGGCGCACGCTGCTCGAAGCGTCGTACCTCCTGCATCACCGCCCCTGGAGCGACACGAGCCGCATCCTCGACTTCATGACCCGGAACCACGGCCGGGTCACGCTGTTTGCCCACGGCGCGCGGCGCCCGAAGTCGCCACTGCGCGCCGTGCTGCGCCCGTTTGTGCCGCTCCTCGTGTCCTGGTCCGGCCGTGCGGATGGCGGAACGCTGACGACGGCGGAGACCGCGGGCGCCGCGCCGGCGCTCGCATCGTCCCGCCTCATGTCGGGTTTCTACCTCAATGAACTCCTGTTGAAGCTCCTGCCGAAGGAGGATCGCCACGAGGAACTCTACGACGCCTACGCGTCGGCGCTCGCGGCACTGGCGTCCGGAGAGGAACAGCCGGCGCTGCGCACGTTCGAACGCGTGCTGCTCGAGGAGCTGGGCTATGGCCTCGACCTGTCGCAGGACGCGGCGAGCGGCCGGCCGGTCGAGAGCGATCGGTACTATCATTTCGAGCCGGGCCGCGGCGTGCTTGCGGTCAGGGACGGGGACGCGGGCCCTGACATGCTTGCGGGCCACGCCGTACTCGCGGTTGCGCGCGGCGAATTCGGCGCGCGGGATGCGCAGAAAGCCGCGCGCGGCATTTTTGGCGCCGCGATCGCGCTTTGCCTGGAAGGGCGGGGGCTCGCGAGCCGGGACGTGATGCTGGCAATGCGCCGGCGGGGGCGTGAAGCATGACGGGATCGGACATCTGGCTCGGCGTGAACATCGATCACGTGGCGACGCTGCGCCAGGCGCGCGGCGGCCGTTCGCCGGACCCGCTGCTGGCTGCGCTGGTGGCCGAGCAGTGGGGCGCGGACAGCATTACGCTGCATCTGCGCGAGGATCGCCGGCACATCCAGGACCGCGACGTGCGCGCCATGCGCGGCGCCCTGCAGACGCGCATGAATCTCGAGGTCGCGGCGACCCCGGAGATGCTCCCCATCGCCCTCGACGTGCAGCCGGAGGATGTTTGCCTGGTGCCGGAGAAGCGGACCGAGGTGACGACCGAAGGCGGGCTCGACGTCGCGGGACAACTGGCTGCGATCGCCGACGCCTGCCGCCGACTCGCAGCCGGAGGGATCCGCGTCTCCCTTTTCATCGACCCGGACGCAGCCCAGGTCGACGCGGCGGCGCGGGCCGGCGCGCCGGTCATCGAATTGCACACGGGTGCCTACGCGGAAGCCGAGGGCGCGGAACGCGGCCGCGAACTCACGCGGCTTGCGGATGCGGCGAGGCGCGCAAGTGCGGCGGGGCTCGTCGTGAACGCGGGACACGGGCTCGACTACCACAACGTCCAGCCGGTCGCGGCGATCCCGGAGATCGTCGAGCTCAACATCGGCCACTCGATCGTCTCCCGCGCCGTGATGAGCGGCCTCGGGCCCGCCGTCGCGGAGATGAAGCGCCTCATGCTGGGCGCGCGCCGACGAGCCCCATGATCTTCGGCATCGGCACCGATCTCGTTCAGGTCGAGCGCATCGACGCCACGTACCGCCGTTTCGGCGAGCACTTTGTCGACCGGCTGCTGATGCCCGAGGAACGGGCGTTGTTCGATCCGGCGCGCCGGCCCGTGCGCTTCCTCGCCATGCGGTTCGCGGCCAAGGAAGCGATCTCCAAGGCGCTCGGCACCGGCTTCCGCCACGGCGTGTGGATCCGCGATTTCGGCTTCAAGGCGAACCCCTGGGGCAAGCCGGAAGTCATCTTTTCCCCGCGCGGCCGCGCCGTGGCCGATCGTCTCGGCGCCGCAGAAGGCCACGTCAGCCTCACGGACGAGGCGGGCCTCGTCATGGCCTTCGCCGTGCTGATGAAAAAGCCATGAGTGCGGGCGCCGACTGCCTCGTGTTCGACATCGAGACCGTGCCCGACACGGAACTCGGGCGCCGGCTCGGCTTCGAAGGCAGCGACTTCGAAATTGCCGAGAAGATGTTCGCCGCCCGTGCCGAAGAAACGGGCGGCTCGTCGTTTCTGCCGTTCGAGCAGCACCGTGTGGTCGCGATCTCGACGCTGCTCCGGGAGGGTGAGCAGTTCCAGGCCTGGAGCCTCGGCGCCGTGGACAGCCTCGAGGACGACCTGGTCCGTCGTTTCTTCGCCGGCATCGAGAAACTCCAGCCGACGCTCGTCTCCTGGAACGGCTCCGGCTTCGACCTGCCGGTGCTGCACTACAGGATGCTGCGTCACGGCATCGCTTCGCCCACTTACTGGGACACGGGCGAGCGGGACCGCGACTTCAAGTGGAACAACTACCTGAACCGCTATCACGCACGGCACCTGGACCTCATGGACGTTCTGGCGGCCTACCAGGCGCGCGGGCGCGCGAGCCTCGAGCACACCGCGCTGCTGCTCGGACTGCCGGGCAAGCTCGGCATGAGCGGCGACCAGGTCTTCGACTACTGGAAGGCGGGCCGCATTGCCGAGATACGCGCCTACTGCGAGACGGACGTGTTCAATACCTACCTCGTCTGGCTGCGCTTCCAGCTGATCAGGGGCCAGCTCTCGACCGGCGAATACGCGGCCGAGCTCACGCGTGCCGGCGGCTGGCTCGCCGAGCGCGCGGAGCCGCAGTGGCGCGAATACGACGCGGCCTGGGTCCGTGCGTGAAGGCTGCGCCCGCGATCGAAACCGCCGAGATCGAGTCGCTGGATCACGAGGGTCGCGGCGTCACGCACGTCGACGGCAAGGCCATCTTCGTGAGCGGTGCGCTGGCCGGCGAGTCGGTCAGCTTCCGCCGCACGCGCAGGCAGCGGCGCCATGACGAGGCGGCGGTCGTCGAGGTACTGCGCGCTGCGCCAGAGCGCGTCACCCCGCGTTGCCGTCATTTCGGCACCTGCGGCGGTTGCTCCCTGCAGCACCTCGAGCATTCGGCGCAACTGGCGGCGAAAGGCCGCATCGTGGCCGAGGCGCTCGAGCGCATCGGCGGGATCCTGCCCGAGCGCTGGCTGCCGCCGCTGGCTGGACCGGTGTGGGGCTATCGCCGCCGTGCGCGGCTGGGCTGCAAGCACGTGGACAAGAAAGGCAAGGTCTTCGTCGGATTC
>DATBSX010000162.1:0-9282 GCA_036559565.1 Steroidobacteraceae bacterium
CTCGAGGACCTCGGCGAATACGCCGAGTCCTTTGCGGCGCTCGCGCAGGGCGCGGCGGCGCGGCGCAAGGTGCTCTCCTACCAGGTCGAGACCGACGAGCAGGCGATCGCATCGATCATCCGTTCCTTCGATCGCACCTGGTTCGAACGCACGGGGACCGGGCTCGACGTCGAAGGGCCGATCTTCGTCGTCGGCCTGCCGCGCACCGGCACGACGCTCGTCGAGCGGATCCTGATCCGTCACGAGCAGGTGGCGACGGTCGGCGAAGTCAACGACCTCGCGCTCGCGGTGACGCGCACCGCGGGCCCGAAGACGGCCAAGGAAGAGCTGATCAAGGCGGCGACGCACATCGAGCCGATGGCGCTCGGCGAGTCCTACTGGACCGCGATCCAGGGCTACGGGCATTCGCGGCCGTACGTCGTGGACAAGACGCCGCTCAATTTCCTCTACCTCGGCCTGATCGCGAAGGCGCTGCCGCGGGCGCGCATCATTCACGTCCGGCGCCACCCGATGGCGACCTGCTACGCGATGTTCAAGACGCTGTTCCGCATGGGCTACCCGTTCTCCTATGACCTCGCAGACCTCGGCCATTACTTCCTCGCCTACACGCGGCTGATGAACTACTGGCGCGCGCTGCTGCCGGGCCGTTTCCTCGACCTCGACTATGAGGCCCTGGTGGACGACCAGGAGGGCACGACGCGCAGGCTCCTCGAGCACTGCGGCCTGCCCTGGCGCGAGGAATGCCTGCGTTTCTACGAGAACAAGGCGCCGACCGCGACTGCGAGCGCGGCGCAGGTGCGGCAGCCGATCTACGCGGAATCGAAGGACCTCTGGCGGAATTACCGCCGCGAGCTTGCGCCGCTGTCGCAACTGCTCGCGCAACACGGGGTTCCGGTCGAATGAAATTCGCGGCGGCGCTGCTCGTGGCACTCCTTGCCGCGGCGCCGCACGCGAATGCGGACACCATCGACGTCGCGCCGCTCCCCGCCGACATACTGGCGGGCAAGTCGCCCTATGCGGAGCCTTTGCCGCTCACGGCGTACGCGATGCCCTTCGGTGCGGCGCCCGCGCAGACGGAATTCAAGGGACGCCTGCGCTTTGCGGTCGCGCCCGCCGACGCCCACGCGAAGCTTCTCCTCGACCGCTGGAAGTTCGCGACGCCGGGCCAGGAATTCCGGCAGCCGCCGCCGTTCGACTTCGGCTTCGTCCAGGTGAACGGCCACCTCGTTCCGGTCGAGCGCGGCATCGTGCCCGCAGGGGGTGACTGGTGGGACTGGATCGTCGGTCCTGGCCGCACCTGGCAGGACGGCGACAGCGGCTGGTCGCGCGCCTCGGTCCCATTCGCGCTGATCGAGAAGAACGCGAACTGCCTGCATCACGGCCTGCTGACATTCCGCTACCGCGGCGACGACGAGGTCTCGCGCGTCGCGTACCAGGTGTCCCACGAGACCTGCTACTACTTCCAGTTCGATGCCTGGGGAACCGCCGCCGCGACGCGGGTCGCGGATCCCGGCATCAACGTCCCCGCCGTCAGCGTCGCGTATGGCTTCGAGGTCTCGCGCCGCCTGCCCGTCAAGCCGATCGAGCAGATTTCGAAGGACTACCCGGGCCTCAATCCCGCGAGCTTCGGCTCGAAGGAGGACATCGACCCGCGCGACATGACCGCCTTCGGCGTGCTGATCCGCGGCGTGCACTACGCCGGCGGCTGCGAGACGCGCGAAGGCCGCTACCCGTACTGCGACGAGATGCCGCTGCCGTCCTATTCGTTGGCAAAGACGATGATGGCTGGTCTCGCGCTGATGCGCGCGGAAGCGCTGCAGCCGGGCGCGCGGAATCTCCTCGTCACCGACTACGTGCCGGAATGCCGCGAGGCCGGCAGTTGGGACGGCGTCACGTTCGAGAACCTGCTCGACATGGCAAGCGGACACTATGACTCGGCGGTGAGCGAAGCCGACGAGGACGCCTCGAACACGGGTCGCTTCTTCATCGCGACGACGCATGCCGAGAAGATCCAGTACGCCTGCACGCACTATCCGCGCAAGGACACGCCCGGCACACGCTGGGTTTATCACACGACGGACACCTACATCCTCGGCGCGGCGCTCGCGGCGTGGTGGAAGAAGGAGAAAGGGCCGACGGCAGATTTCTACACTGACCTGCTCGTCGTGCCCGTGTTCAAGCGGCTCGGCCTCAGTCCGGAGCTCGCGACGCCACGGCGGACGATGGATGACGCCGCGCAGCCTTTCACCGGCTGGGGGCTGGTGCTGCGGCGTGATGATCTTGCCAAGCTCGGCGGCTACTTCGCGCTCGGCGACGGAAAACTCGGCAAGGACACGCTGTTCGACGCCGCCATGCTGCGCGCAGCGATGCAGCGCGACCCCGCGGACACGGGACTTCCCGCGAAGGACCGGAATTTCCGCTATAACAACGGCGTGTGGGCCTGGAACATCGCTGAAACGCTCGGCTGCAAGAACCCGGCGTGGATTCCGTTCATGTCGGGCTTCGGCGGGATCTCGGTCGTGATGATGCCGAATGGCGTCGTCTACTATTACGTGAGCGACGGCGGCACGTTCCGATGGGCGCGCGCGGTCGCCGAGACGCATCGCATACGTTCCGTCTGCCGGGACGAGACGCAGTGACGGCGGAGGGCGGCGCGCACGCCCGGCGCTGGCCAACCGCGGAGCCGGATGGACTGCTCGCCGCGGTGCTGCTCTCCTTTCTTGCGACCGCTGGTTTCTTCTACGTCAACATCATGGCCGCGCTGGTCGCGGGCCTCGTGGACGGCCTCGGTTTCAGCGAGGGCGATGCCGGACGCGTCGGCTCGTTGAACATCTACGGCGCGGCGCTCGGCGCGCTCGTCGCCGTTGCGATCGTCGCCCGCGTGCGCTGGCGCCCGTTCGCCGCCTGCGCACTCGTCGCGCTGATCGCGATCGACGCGGCTTCCATTTTCGTCACCGAGCCCGCGCCGATGATGGCGATGCGTTTCCTGCATGGCACGGTGGGCGGCTTGCTGGTCGGCGTCGCCTACAGCGTGTTTGCGCGCACGCGCACGCCGGACCGCGTTTTCGGCATGCTGCTGGTCGTGCAATACGGGCTTGGCGGGCTCGGCATCATGGTGCTGCCGCGGCTGGTGCCGCTCTACGGGCACGGCGTGCTGTTCGGCGCACTGATCGCGTTCAGTCTCGTGACGCTCCTGATGCTGCCGTTCCTCCACGACTATCCGCGCGGCCGCATCGTGCGGGCCGTGCCGGGCGGCGGCATCCGCTACGGCCTGCTCGCGGCGGCGGTCGGGTCGGTGTTCCTGTTCCAGGCCGGCAACATGGGGCTCGCGGCGTACATGCTGGAGCTCGCGCGGCACTTCGGCATCAATGCCGGGTTTGCGAGCACGGCGCTCGGGGCGGCAACCTGGGTCGGCATCGCGGGTGCGGGGCTCGTCGTCGTGTTCGGCACGCGATTCGGGCGCACCTGGCCGCTCATGGTGAGCGCCGTGATCACGATCCTCGGCACGCTCGCCTTCCACTGGGGCGGATCGCAGGCGGTCTACCTCGCGGCGAACTGCGTGACGGCGATCACCTGGTCGTTCGCGATCGCGTACCTGCTCGGCCTCTGCGCCGCGTTCGATCCCTCGGGACGCACGGCGGCGCTCGGCGGATTCCTGTCGAAGATGGGACTCGCGTCCGGGCCGTTCGCCGCCGCCTGGCTGCTCGACGTTTCCGGCTACACGCAGCTCATCAACATCTCGGCGCTGGTGCTCGTCGCGAGCGTGCCGGTGATGTTCCTGCCCGCCCGCACCCTCGACCGCAACTGAAGGGGACGCACCCTTTCATATTCGTGAAGGGGCGCGTCCCCTTCAGAAGCCGTAGACGAGGTTCGCGGTGAGGACCTGGTCCGTTTTCTCGGTGCCCGGGAGCACGTCGGTGTTCTCACGCAGCTGGTAGTCCAGCGCGAGCGCGAATGCGTCGCTGATCTTCACCTCGATGCCGAGCGCATTCTGGAAGTACGTGTTGTCTTCGCCATGTTCCACGAGGAATCGGTCGTAGATCAGCGTCGTCTTGGTCAGCTTGTGCTCAAAGTTCATCGCGCCGCGAACGATGGGCTCATCCTGGGTCTCGCCGGTGACGCGAATCTCGGACTTCCGGTAACCGAGACCGATCTGCCCGTCGAACTTGGTCTCCTCGGTCATGATGAACTTGTAGCCGTAGCCGCCTGAGAGGACTGCCTGGTAGGAAAAATCCGTGAAGCGGTCGTCTTCGTAACGCAGCGTGCCGAAGAGGTAGCTGCGCGCGGTCAGCGCGTAATTGGCCTCGCCGCGCAGCTCGAAGCGGTCTGCGGAGGCAACGTCGTCTTCAACCGTGTGCAGGAACGACGCGCCCATCTTGTAGGTCCACCCGCCAATCGCAGTCGCGACATCCAGGTTTGCGTTGACCGTCTCCATGTCGGTGTTGCCGCGCGAGAGGACGCCGCCGAGCGTTCCCTTTCCGGTCCAGTCAGCCGCTGAAGCCGTGCCTGCGACAAGTGCGCCGCAGACAAGTCCTGCCAATGCCCTCGTGTACCTCATGAACCTGCCCTCACACTGGATGTGCAGCAAAGTCTAGCCTGCGAGCGAGATTTCGACACGCTTGTTGCGCTTGCCCTCGTTGCGGATGCGCAGGACCTGGATTCCGCCGATTTCGGCGATGTTTGCGACGTGCGTGCCACCGCAGGGCTGCAGGTCGATGTCGGGAATCCTGAGGAGCCGGATGCGACCCGCCCCGCGGGGCGGCTGCACGCTCATGGTCTTGACGAGCTCCGGCCGCGCGTCGAGCTCCTCGTCCGTGATCCAGACGGTCTCGGTCGCGACGCTGCGTGCGATCAGTTCGTTCGTCCCCTGCGCGATCTTCTCGGCATCAAGCAACGTGATGTCGATGTCGAAATCGAGCCGCGCCTTGTCGGGCGCGATGTTCCCGCCGGTCACCGGCGCGATGACGACGCAGGACATCACGTGCAGCGCGGTGTGCAGGCGCATCAGCGCATAGCGCCGATCCCAGTCGATCTCGAGGCCGACCGCCTCGCCGGCTTCCGGCAGCGCCGCGCCGGCGGCGATGACATGCGCGACTGAACCTGGCGTCTCTCCCTTGCGCGTGTCCGCGATCGCGATGCGGTCGCCGTTGTCGCGGATCAGGAATCCCGTGTCGCCGGGCTGCCCGCCGCCGAGCGGATAGAAGATCGTGCGATCGAGCTCGACCTTGCCGTCGCGCACAGCGACGACACGCGCCGTCGCGGTCTTGAGGTACGCATCGTCTCTGAACAGCAGTTCGGTCATTGAAGGGGACGCGCCCCTCCATATTCGCGAAGGGGCGCGTCCCCTTCATCATGCCAGCCGCCAAAGGGGACGGTCACCTTTAAAAGTGACCGTCCCCTTTGAGAATCAAGGATCGGGGACGAAGCCCTGCGGGAACGGGTCGGGCAGGCGCCGCGCCATGCGCTCGGGCGACGGGATGATGCCGCGCGCGACGAGATTCTTGCGCGAGTCGTAGTAGATGCGAATCACCTCGTCAGGCTCGTCGCTCGCGCGTTCAAACGCGGTGTAGACCGCGCCGGAATCCAGGCGACGGCCATGGCCCGTGCCGAGCCGCTCGTCCTCGCGAACGTAGCCGGACTGGCGGGCCGCAGACTTCGCACGCGAGGAATCCGCCTCGGCAGCAGCGGACGCCGGCGCCGGCACCTCGCCGCGCGCCATGGGCTCTTCGTCTGCGGCCACCGCCTGGGCCTGCTCGCGAAACAATGCGACGCCGATGACGCCGACGTTGTCCGGACGGCCTGTCCGGGCCGCGTACGAATCGGGCAGGGCGGTGAAATAGAACGCCGCGACCTGGTCCATGCTCTTGCGCCACCCGTCGATGTCGAGCGAGACCCAGGGATCGAGCACGTAGCCGCTCGAGAGCGTCGCCGCCGTCTTCCCGGTAATGACGTTGACCCCGTCCACCGAGGTGACCGCCAGCAACCGCCCGCCGCCCTGGTTGCGCAACCGGATCTCGTATTCACGTCCCGGCTCCCCGGCCACATGGCGCTCGCCGCCATGCCAGTACACGGGCAGGACCTGTCCCGTATGGCGGTCGCGAATCTCGACGTCGACCGGCATGCCGGCAGCCGCCAGGAGGGGGAAGAGGAGGCCGGCGGCGGCCGCGGCCCGTAGCGCTTTGAAGTTCATCGACAGCTCCCGAAAAATGGTCCTGACTCCTCTAACGCCGGCTGGCCATCGGGCGGGTTTGTATATACAATTGCGGCTGGCATGAAGCGTCTGGGACAGGCAGTGGATACGGTCATGAAACGGGGCTTTCTTGCACGGTTTGGACGGTCAGGGCAGGTCGAAAGACTCGCCCCGGGCGTCGTGCCGCGCGCGGAAGCTGCTGCCGCCGGTGTCGCCGCGGCCATGCGCGGGATCGCCCGCCAGGCTCATTCCCGGGCGAACCGGAAATCGGCGATTTCACTTCGCGTCGATCCGGAAGTGCTCAACTGGTTCAAGGCACAGGGACCGGGCTATCAGACCCGGATGAACGCCGTGCTGCGGGCGTACAAGGACGCCTCGAGCTGAGTATTTGCCGCGATATCACGGTCTTCTGGTCGTTTGCCTCGTTTTCCTGCCCGACATCCGGTTGAAACCATATTGGATGTCTATACCCATCTGTAAATAGGCAAAATGGGCCCAATCAGCACACCACGAGGCACCCCACCCGCAAGGGCTGCATGCGTCTTGGCCGCCGTTTCGCCGCCGGAGTCCAGGCATCGCCCTGCGCGCCGCCGGACTCCTGATACGGGCTGATCTCCAAACCCAAAGTCCTGACACTCTCAGGGAACGCCGGACCGAGGGAGCCGCCTTGCGACCTGCGGCTGGCCGTAGCCTGGCGCCTCCCGACAGCTTCGCCGTGACGATCAAAGGCCAGAATTGTGTATATACACGGCTCGGCCGCCCGGTCTGGCGATCGACGGCGTACACCTTGGCATCCGCTCCCGATGCGTCCGCCGTCCGCCGGCCTTGCGGGCAGCCAGACACCCATCCAGCACTGGGTGATGCGTATATACAGAGCGCCTTCAGCCGATCCGCGGACCGAAACGGGCACGGGATCGAGCGCGCGCCTTTCCGAACCCGATTCATCGAGAAATATTTCCACCTTCGCGCGGGCGTAAGTACCAAGGCCCACTTGCGGCCGATGCAGATCGGTTTACGCTAGTGCGCGCTGGGGCTTCCAGCCAGTTTCCGGCCGCGCCGATGCGGTCCGGTCATTGACGCGCCATAAGAAACTTAGGGAGATGACGAGATGTACAAGTTCAAGCTGGGTGGCGGCCTCTCCGTCCTGCTCGCGCTCGCGCTCTTGAGCCCGATCGCGTCGCAGGCACAGACGACCGTAACCAACCGAGAGAGCAACTTCGAGATCATTGCGGTCGACGGGAACAAGGTGGTCGTGCGCGACCAGTTGGGCACGCGCGAACTGACTGTGCCGCCGGACTTCCGGTTCACGGTCAACGGCAAGTCGCTGGCAGCCAGCGACCTGCACGCCGGCATGAAAGGCACGGCAGTCGTCACCACGACGACGATCCAGAAGCCGGTTTACGTCACGACCATCAAGCAAGGCACCGTGACCTACCAGACCGCGCGCTCGATCCAGATCAAGGAGAGCAACGGCGTTGTCCACAAGTTCACGCAAAGCGAAATCGACAAGCGTGGTATCCAGCTTTATATGGGCGACCAGCCGATCCGCGTGTCCCAGCTGAACCCGGGCGACACGATCACTGCGACGATCGTGACCGAGGGCAAGCCGGAGATCCTCACGGCGAAAGAAGTGAATGCCCAGCTTGCAGCCGCGCCTGCGCCGGCGCCTGCAGCCGCTGCACCCGCACCGGAGCCCGAGCCGGCCGCAGCCACGCCGGCCGCTGAGCCAGCCGCAGAACCGACGCCTGAGCCGCAGGCCATGGAACAGGCGGCACCTGAACCTGCACCGGTTGAAGCGGCGCCGGCGCCGGCACCTGAACTGCCGAAGCCTTTCTTCAGCAACCCGTTCTTCATGCTCCTGTTGCTGATCATCGTCGTCGCGCTGATCTGGGTGCTGATGCGCAGGCGCAAAGAGAACGACAAGAAGTAACGGCCGAAACAGTCCGATTTTGTGCCGCCCGAGTTCCTCAAACCTGAGGAACCGGGCGGCACGCTTCTCAGTACTTGCGCCCGTCCTTGTGTGAATAGGCGCCGGGATTCTCAGGCGCGTTCCAGACGAGATCCACATCCGGATACTGCGCGGCATCCGCCGCGTCGCGGTTGCTGATCTCGAGATAAACCGCGGGCTTCGTCCCGCGATTGACCAGCTGGTGGCCGTCACGATGGCCCGCCGGAAATCCAGCGCACTGCCCGGCACGAAGCGGACGCTCCCCCGAATCCGTCACGAGCACGAGTTCGCCTTCGAGCAGGTAGACCAGCTCGTCCTCGTGCGAGTGCCAGTGGCGCATGGAAGACGCGGCACCGGGCCAGAGCGTCGTCAGGTTGACGCCAAGCTTCGTGAGGCCGGCGGCGTCGCCGAGCGCGCGCTTCTCGCGTGGCAGGACCTGCCTCGCGAAATGCTCGGGATAGCCGGAGCTGGCGTGGACCGGAAGCTCCCTGGGGTCGATCGGCATCGAGATCGCTGTTGATTTCATCGCTGCTCGCCTTAGGATGCATATAGCCATCCACCGCAAGGGACCGCCGTGACAACAAAACCCGCACGCAAGGAAAGTATCCCGCATCGGGGCCCGCTCGGTCAGCGCGCCGAAATCGCCTCCAGCTCGCGCGCCTTCCCGCGCATGAAAGCCGAGTCCGTGCCGCGCGCCGGCTGGGTGCGCGAGATCCGCACGGCGCTGGGCCTTTCGCAGTCGCAGCTCGCGGCGCGGGCCGGCGTCTCACGCGCGACCGTGCAGCAGATGGAGAAGGCGGAGGCCCGGCGGCGCATCACGCTCGCGAGCCTCGACCGCCTGGCGGCGGCGATGGATTGCCAGGTGGCGGTTGCGCTCGTGCCGAAGGGCGGCTCGCTCGAGGACGTGCGCCGGCGCCAGGCGACGCTGCGCGCCGAGGCGCTGCTCGCCGAGAAGATCAAGGACAACAAGACGCCGCCGCGGCCGAAGGATCTCGAGCGGCGCAAGCAGCAGCTCGTGACGAAGCTCCTGCGCGGCAGCCGGCGCCGGCTCTGGCGGCCGGTTTAGGGTGCCGGGTCGTACATTTCGTACATATGAGTGACTGCATATGTACGAAATGTACGAAATGTACGACCCGGCACCCAT
>DATBSX010000163.1:0-3463 GCA_036559565.1 Steroidobacteraceae bacterium
TCACGCGGCGGTTGAACTTCATGCGGCCCACGGCCGACAGGTCGTAGCGCTCGCCGTTGAAGAACAGGTTGTGGAACAGGTTCTCGGCCGCGTCCTTGGTCGGCGGCTCGCCCGGGCGCATCATCCGGTAGATCTCGATCAACGCCTCGAGGCGCGTCGTCGACGCGTCGATGCGCAGCGTGTCGGACACGTATGGCCCGCGGTCGAGGTCGTTGGTGTACAGCGTGGCGATCTCGGGCACGTTCGCGTTCACGAACTTCTCGACCAGCGCCGTCGTCAGCGCCTCGTTTGCGCTCGCGAGCACTTCGCCCGTCTGCGGGTCGGCGACGTCGTGGGCGAGGACCTTGCCCTCGAGGTACTCGACCGGCACGTGCAGGCGGCGGACGCCCGCTTCCTCGAGCTGGCGCACGTGGCGCGCCGTGATGCGGCGACCTTCCTCGACGATGACCTTGCCGCCCGCGCTGATCTCGAACATCGCGATCTCGCCGCGCAGGCGCTCGGGCACGAGCTCGAGCTCGGGGCCCTTCTTGGTCAGGTGCACCGTGTTGTGGTCGAAGAACATCCGCAGGATGTCGGAATTCGAGTAGCCGAGCGCGCGCAGCAGGATCGTGACCGGGAGCTTGCGGCGCCGGTCGATGCGCGCGAACACGCAGTCCTTGGCGTCGAATTCGAAGTCGAGCCAGGAGCCGCGATACGGGATCACGCGCGCCTGGAACAGGAGCTTGCCCGAGCTGTGGGTCTTGCCCTTGTCGTGGTCGAAGATGACGCCGGGGCTGCGGTGCAGCTGGGACACGATCACGCGCTCGGTGCCGTTGACGATGAAGGTGCCGTTCTCGGTCATGAGCGGCAGCTCGCCGAGGTAGACCTCCTGCTCGATCGCGCGCTTCACGCGCGAGGCGCCCGGGGATTCCTTGTCCATGACGCGCAGGCGCAGCCGGACGCGAAGAGGCGCGGCATACGTGAGGCCGCGCATCTGGCATTCCTTGACGTCGAACACCGGCTCGCCGAGGTAGTAGTAGACGTACTCGAGCGTGGCGTGGCCCGAGTAGCTCTTGATCGGGAACACGCTGTTGAACGCGGCGTGCAGGCCCGCGCGCCGCAGGTGTTTCTCGATGATCGCCCTTTCCTGCTCTTCCGAGAGCAGCCGGCCGCCGGCCACCTGGCCGCCCGCGTGCGCGGACAGCTCCGCATGCAGCGTCCGCGACTCGTCGAGCTGCAGGAACTGCGCATACGAGTCGGTCTGGATCGCGAGCAACGGCGGCACGTCCAGAATGCCCTGGCGCTTGCCAAAGTTTTTCCGGATGCGCTTCTTCTCGGTGAACGTATAGGCCATCTTCATCACCTGATTACTGGGTCAGCCAATCTCATACGCAGACGCGGGCGCCGCCGCCTCCCTGCCGGGAGGCGGCGCGCCCATGTCCGTTGCCGCGGACTGCGGGGCAATGCCCTCGCATGGAGGTCGTTACTTGACCTCGACTGTGGCGCCGACGTCTTCGAGCTGCTTCTTGAACTTCTCCGAGTCGGCCTTCGAGGCGCTTTCCTTGACGGTCGAGGGCGAGCCTTCCACGAGGTCCTTCGCTTCCTTGAGGCCGAGGCCGGTGATCTCGCGGATCACCTTGATCACGGTGACCTTCTTCTCGGCCGGGAAGGCCTTCAGGGTGACCGTGAACTCGGTCTTCTCTTCCGCGGCAGGGGCAGCGGCGCCCGCAGCAGCCGCTGCGGCCGCGACCGGCGCAGCAGCGGTGACGCCGAACTTGTCTTCCATCATCTTCACGAGGTCGACCACTTCCATGATCGTCATGTTCGAGATCGACTCGAGAATCTGTTCCTTGCTAGCAGCCATCGTCATCTCTCCAGATATATATGTGTGTCGTTAAACCCGAATCAGCCGGTCAGGAGGCTTTCGTGGCCTTGATCGCGTCGACCGTGCGAACCAGCTTCGCGGCGGGCTCGGCCAGCGTGCGCACGAACTTCGTGACCGGCGCCTTCAGTACGCCGAGCAGTATCGAGAGGGCTTGCGCCTTCGTCGGCAGGCTCGCGACGCGGTCGATCTCGGAGGCGGCGTAAACCTGCCCTCCCAGAGAAACCAGCGTCGGGACCAGCTTGTCGTTTCCCTTCGCGAACTCCTTGACGACGCGGGCAGCGGCGCCCGGGTCTTCCTTGGAGAACGCAAGGATCAGCGGCCCCTTGAGGTTGCCTGCAATACACTCGTACGGCGTACCCGCGACCGCGCGACGCGCCAGCGTGTTCTTGACGACCCGCATGTAGACGCCCGCCTGGCGCGCCTTCGCGCGCAGGCCCGTCAACTGCGAGACCGTCAGGCCACGATATTCCGCCGCGACGACCGAATGCGCGGTCTGCGCAACGGCCTGCACCTCGGTCACCATCGCCTGCTTGTCTTCCAGTCTCAGTCCCATCCAACCCTCCTAGCGGTGGGACCGGCCAGCGAAAGCTGGTTCGGGTTCCACCATCTGCGCAGGCTGCCATTAAGGGGCCTTCACCCCGCCTGCGGTCTTCGATGGCCCGGGCAACGCCCGGACTTACGAAACTTCTGCTGCCTCAGCTACCGAGCGAGGCGCGATCCACGCCGATGCCCGGGCCCATCGTCGAGGACATCGATACGCGCTGCAGGAACACGCCCTTCGACGTCGAAGGCTTGTGCTTCTGGATGTCCGCGATCAGCGCCAGCAGGTTTTCCTTGAGCGCCTTCGGCTCGAAGCTCGCCTTGCCGATCGTGCAGTGGACAATGCCGGCCTTGTCGCAGCGGTAGCGGACCTGGCCCGCCTTCGCGTTCCTGACCGCGCCCGCGACGTCGGGCGTCACCGTGCCGACCTTCGGGTTCGGCATCAGGCCGCGCGGGCCGAGGATCTGGCCGAGGCCGCCGACGACGCGCATCGCGTCCGGGCTCGCCACCACCACGTCGAAATCCATCTGGCCGGCCTTCACCTTCTCGGCGAGGTCTTCCATGCCGACGATGTCGGCGCCCGCTTCGCGCGCGGCGTCCGCATTCTTGCCCTGCGTGAACACGGCGACGCGCACCTTCTTGCCGGTGCCGTTCGGCATGACCGTCGAGCCGCGGACCTGCTGGTCCGACTTGGCCGGGTCGATGCCGAGGTTGATCGCGACGTCCACGGCCTCGTCGAACTTCGCGTTCGCGAATTCCTTGACGAGCGCGACGGCTTCATCGACCGGGTAGGCCTGGCCGGGCTTCACCTTCTCGGACCAGGGCTTCTGGCGCTTGGCGACGGTTGTCATGTCAGCCGCCCTCCACGTCGACGCCCATGCTGCGGGCGCTGCCGGCGATCGTGCGGACGGCCGCGTCGAGGTCCGACGCGGTCAGGTCCGGCATCTTCACCTTCGCGATCGCCTCGAGCTGCTTGCGGGTGATCTTCCCGACCTTCTTGGTGTTGGGCGTGCCCGAGCCCTTTTCAATGCCGATCGCCTTGCGCACGAGCACGGCGGC
>DATBSX010000164.1:0-16127 GCA_036559565.1 Steroidobacteraceae bacterium
GCACCGACGCCCTCGCCCGCGTAGTCGGTGCCACGCAGGCTCTGCAGATACACGGCGATCGCGCGCAAGTCTTCGCTGCGCAGGTGGCGCGTGCTGTTGGCGATCACGGCATTCATAGGGCCGAAGCTGCCGGCCCGCGCGCTCGCACCCTTGCCGAGATAATCGACGATGTGCTCGGTTTTCCAGCCCGCGAGGCCTTGCGTGGTCGCGCGCAGGTCGACCGCAAACCAGTCGCGAATCCCGCCGCCCTTGACCTCGTCCTGCATCACCGCGCCGCGGAGCGGCTCCGCGGACTGAGTCGCCAGGGACCAGTCGCGCGGCGTGTGGCAGGCGCCGCAGTGCCCCGGACCCTGCACGAGGTACGCGCCGCGGTTCCATTCTGCTGAGCGCGCCGCGTCCGGCCGGTAGGCGCCGACGACGAGGTTCAGCGCTTTCCATGTCGCCATCGGCCAGCGCATCTGGAACGCGCGGCCATTGTCAG
Source organism: Steroidobacteraceae bacterium (assembly GCA_036559565.1). Lineage (GTDB taxonomy): Bacteria > Pseudomonadota > Gammaproteobacteria > Steroidobacterales > Steroidobacteraceae > SCUD01. The sequence continues at coordinate 482 of DATBSX010000164.1, forward strand.
GGGGTGCGTAGCTGACAGGCTTCAGCGTGCGCAGGAACGCGTACAGGTCGGCAATGTCGCCGTCCGAGAGCCGCGTGTAAAAGGGATAGGGAAAGGCCGGGAAAAGGTGCCGTCCATCCGCGGCGATGCCTTCGCGCAGCGCGCGCTTCAGGTCCTCCTCGGTCCAGGATCCGATGCCGGTCTTTAGATCCGGCGTGATGTTGGTCGAGTGGATCGTGCCGAGCGGCGTCGCGATCGAGCGGCCGCCGGCGTATGCGGCGCCATGGTCCCGCGTATGGCAGCTGACGCAGTTGGCGGCCGTGGCGACGTAGCGCCCACGCTCGACGGCGGCGGAAGGTTCGTCCGCAGACGCGCCGCAGGCGAACGCCGCAAGGGCGATCCACAGCAGGCGCATGCCGCGCCTATTTCTCGGCCGCCGGCTTCTTGACCCGGTAGTCGTCGTGGCACTGCTTGCAGGTCAGCGCATCCACCGCCTGCAGCAGCGCTTCGTCCTTGCCCTTTTCGTGCGCCGTCTTCGACATGGCAGCCGTCTTCGCGGCGAACTCGTTCATCCGCGCCGAAAAATCGTCCCACTTCGCCCAGACCTCGGCCCTGGCATCGCCGCCTTCGACCTTCGGTTCGAATGCCTTGAGCGCGGTCGCCGCGGTCTCGGCAATGATGTCGATGTGGGCGACGGCATTGTCGTCCGGGATCGCCCCCGACATGATCATGCCGAGCGCGGCAGTCTGCGCCTTGAGCGTCTCCATGATGTGCCGGCGGTAATCGATCACGTCCTGGTCGTCCGCAATCGAGGCCATCGGCAGCAACGACAGGGCCATGAGCGGTGCAGCGAGAATTCGCTTCATCGGGAATGTTCCTTGACGGGGGAAAGACTCAGGGCACGTACATCAGGCGGGCGCTGCCGATCTGCAGGCGATAGCCGTCCGGATCCCTGACGTGGAAGCTCTCGTCGGTATCCGGCTCGGGATTCAGCCCGCGGCGGCGCAGCTCGGCTTCGACCGCGTCCTTGTCCCAGTCCTCGATCGTGTAGCAGATGTGATCGACCAGGGGCCCGCCCGCCGGATCCTGGGTCTTGCGCGGGATCAGGAAGCTGTCCTTGCCGAACTTCATGTAGCACTGCTTGCCGTCGTCGCCGCTGACTTCCATGCCGAGCAAGTCGGCGTAGAAATCGCGCGTTCGCGCGTAGTCGGCGACGCCGAACGAGATGTGGTTGACCGCGACCGCCTTGAAGCCGCCGCGCGGCGCGGTCGCTGCCATGGCGCGCGTCGGGGCGGCAGCGGCCGTCATGCCGAGGGCCAGCATCTGCACCAGTTGCCGGCGCGAGATCCGCCCGTGCTCGAACTGGCCCAGCAAGTGATCGACGATCTTCTCCATGGGTGCCTCTTTTCCTGTCAGGGATTGCCCGGCAATGCAGCGGTTGTGGTCGTCGGCGCGCTGCCATGCGTCTCGGCCATCTCTTCCTCGGCCGGTCGGGGCGCCGGCATGCCGCGATACGGGACGCCGGGCTTCGCGGCCGCGATCGCCGCCTGCTCGGCGCCGGTGAACGGCAGCACGCGCACCTCGGCGAATTTCGCGGCGAGCGCCGAGGAGATCGCGCTGTTGGCGCCCGTCGCAGGATCGGGCCTCGCGTCGGCAAGCCGCCGCATGGCCTTGTAGATCGCGGGCCCCGAGGACTTGCCATAGCTCTGGTAGTGGGCCGACCAGTTGCGAAGCATGTGCATGTACCAGGTCTCGATGTCGGTGTAACCGGCCATCAGGCCCTCGGCCCCCTCGGGCGTCAGCGTGAGGCGGAACCGCGCACCCCACATGTACTGGTCGGTCGGCATGTAGAACGCATCCCACGGATACAGCAGGTCGACGGGCTCGGTCGAAAGCACGCCTTTCTCGATGCGCCCGCGGGTGTGCCGGATGTAACGGCTGCCCCAGCGCGTATCGATGCGCTGCGTGCCGCCCGGCAACGCTTTCAGGCCGCCCGCGTCGACGAGGACCTTGTCGCGCCCGCGGAAGATCATCACGTCGACTGCCGGGTCGTCGACCAGGCTGTCGACGCCGGTCAGCTGCACGATGATGCGGTTGTAATTTTCGCGCAGCACCATCTCGTCCTCGAAGAAGCGGATCGGCCCGTCCGGCGCGCGATAGTTCGCGATGCAGCCGAGCACGCGGTCCAGCTGGTTGTCGACGCCGCGAGCGCCCTCCGGGCTCGTGAAGTCCTCCGGCCCCTCGACGCCGTCAAGGTCGAGTCCCGGCGCGACCGGGCCTTCGCCCTCGAGGAATGGCAGTGCGTCCGGCGCGGCAGTCGGGTGATAGCTCTCGACCTGGCGCCGCAGCTGGGTGTCGACGAGCGTTCGCTTGCCGCCGGCGACGTCGGGAAACAGCAGCTTGAACTGCTCGCGAACGCCGTCATTGAGGCCGTGCGGACACTCGCTCATCTCGGGCGTCGCCTGCAGGGCCCAGGAAGCATTGGTGATCACGTAGGCGATCGTGTTCTCCGGGGGCGCCGCGCCGTCGGCGGCCGAGGCGCCGGCCCCTGCAAGCGCCGCACTGATCGCAAGCAAGACGGATCGGTGGAATCGGTTCATCGTTCAGTCACCGGTTGAAGAAATCGTCGCGCCACCAGAAGGCGCGGAATCCCTCGCGCTCCGACTGGAATTCGCCCAGCCCGTCGGCGTTGACTTCGCCGGGCTCTGCATCGCCGGCGAACGTGTAGATCGGGCGTTCGCGATAGGCCCAGACATGCAATGCGCCCGGCTGGTCCTTGGCGGAAAAATGGCCGGTCGCGGGATCGATCTCGACGACGCTCCACAGCCTGCTCTGGCCGCGCGCGTCCTTCGCGGCCTCGACGTACGGGAAGTTGCGCGCGCAGCGCTCGGCGCTGCCGCCGCCGCACATCGCGAGGCGATAGACCTGGGTGTCGGCGGGATACTCGCAGCTCAACTGGTCCGGCGCATCGTCGCCGCAGGTGTAGTTGTACAGCGTGCGGCCGCGAGCGTCTGCCAGCACCTGCCCCGAGGGCGTGTCCTGGATCCTGAACTCCGCGGGCGGCGGCGGAGCGGCCTGCGTATAGACGTTGCGCCAGCCCTGCACGTCGCTCCCCGCGACGCTTCGCACGCCCAGGTCCGCGGCGTACCGGTACAGCGGCTTGCCGCGGAACGCCCACTGACGCTCGCCGCTTTCCCGCGTGAAGATCGACCAGTCCCCGCGTGCGCGCGCAGCGGCCGGCGCCTGCACCGGGACAAAATCCTGCTCGCAGGCCGCATCGCAGGCGGAACGCGCCGGCGTGTCGCGATCGAAGGCGTAGACCGAAAGGCCGCGCGCCGTCTGCAGCAGGCGGCCTCGAAGCGTGGTGCTGACCGCAAGACCGGGCGGCACGTCGGGACGAGGCTGGATCGGCTCACGCACGGCCGGTGCATCGCCCTGGTGCCGGTAGCTGTCGCCGCCCAGCACATCGCCCGGACGCCGGTCGCGAACGGAGGTGTACAGCACGGCCCCGTCGTAGGCCCATTGCAGGCGCCCGTCACGGCGGTGGACCACGCTCCACTTGCCGACTGCCTTGTCGGAATCCGCCGCGAACGCCGGCGGCCACATCTGCTGGCAGCTCGGCCGCTTTTCCTGCTCCGGCAGCAGCAGGCCGCCGGGATAGGGACTCATCAGTCCCGCGCTCTCGGTGCTCGGGGTGTCGGCGCAGTTGGATTGGCCCTTGCTGTCGCCGGTCACGCCGTTGCGCATGGTCCGGTACGGCCAGCGATAAAGCGTGCGGCCCTTCGCGTCGGCAAATACCGGGCCGTCGAGTTCGCTGATCTCGACGCGGAAACCCGGTGGCATCGCTTCTGGAATGTAGGGTTCGGCCGGCTTGGCGCCAGCGGCGCCTGCAGACAACAGCGTCGCGGCAAACGCGAGCGCTGCGCCCCATCTCCCCCGGTTCGCGCTCCTCACGCAAGGACCTCCGAGACTTCACTCGAGGTGCCGTTGCTCTTGCTGCCCCAGGAGGCGGCGTCGACGCCGAACACTTTCATCGCGGTGTAGCCCACGCGCGTCGCGGCCGTTCCGCCGCCATCGACGTGGATGCCCGTGCGCATGCGCCCGCCGGCGCGTCCCGCCGTGAACATCGGGATGCCGTCGATGGAGTGGATGCGCGCCCAGTTGGAATCGGTCGATGCATAGATCAACGTGTTGTCGAGCAGCGTGCCCTCGCCCTCGCGCACCTTCGAGAAGGCGTCGACGAAATAAGCAAACTCCTCCATCGCGCGACGCGTGAACCAGGAGGCCACGGTCTGGTAGCCGGCGACCTTGTCGATCGGCTCCTCGTGCGTCGTCGTATGGTGGGGTTTCTCGTAACCCGGCTTGATCGTCGAGGCGAAGGCCGCGGAATAGGCCATATTGAAGACGCGGGTCTGGTCGCAGACGAGCGCCATCACCATCAGGTCGGTCAGCTGGCGATGTCGCTGCGCGACGATGTCGGCATCGATGCCGGGGCGCGGGTCCTGTCCGGGCGGCGCGACCGCGTGGCAGGCTGCGATCGGCTCGGGCTTGGTGAGCTGCTGGTCGAACTGGCGCTCGAGGTCGCGCAGCCCCGTGAAATACTGGTCGAGCCGAGCGCGGTCTTCCGCGCCCACCACTTTCTCCAGTTCACGCGTCTGGTCGAGCACGCCAGACAGCACGCTCTTGCGCGCCATAACGAGGGCGCTCGGCGTGAAGCCCTCCGCATTCGGGTCCTGGTAGCCGGGACCGAAAATGCGCGTGTACAGGTTGAGCGGCGATGGCTCGGCGGCGTTGATCGAATTGGCATTCTCGTAGCTGAAGCTGGTGCGCATGTCGCCGTTCGCGGTCACCATGACCGTCGGAAAACGCGAGCTTCGGCCGATGCTGCGCGCGATCGTGACGTCGATGGTCTCGCCGGGCTTGTCCTCGCTCGCGAGCGGCGCAATTCCGCTGCGGCAGACGATCCAGCCGGTGTAGTGGCAGAGATTCGGCGCCGAATCGCGGAACGCGTTGAAGTTCGTGTAGACATTGACGTGCTGCTTGACGCCCGACAGCGGTTGCAGCTCTTCGGGCAGGTCGTAGTCGGCGCCCGTCACCTTCGGCACGAACACGCTGCTGGCCCCGCCCAGGCCCCAGAACCAGGTGACGAAACGCAACGGCAGCGGCGCGCCCGAGGCGAACGCGGTGCCGCCGTCATTCAGCAGGCAGTCGAGCATCGGCAACCCGACCGTGACTGCAACGCCGTTCAGCATGCCCTTCAGCACCCGACGGCGGCTCAGCCGCGCGAGCCTTGCAGTGCGGATCATGGGGTCTTTCCTCCTGCCGCGCGTTCGGGCGCGGGACGCGCCGCGGGCGCGGCGGCATGTGTTTGCCCGGGCTCGGCCTCGCGCACGGTCGCAAAGGCGCTGCTCAGCGCCACCGTGCGCAGCAGGTCCGGCAGCCGGTATCCGTCGGCAGCGAACCGCTCGCCCAGCCAATCCAGCATCGGCTTGTCTGACGGTTGCGTGGCGCCACCGGTCGCCCAGCCGTAGACGCGCTTGACCAGGCAGGCGCTGAGCTGCGGGTGATCGTGCACGGCTTGCGACAAACCGGCGAGGTCCTCGAAGTTCCTGCCGTCGAGTACGCCGCTGGAATCAATCGCTGCGCCGCGCTCGGTAGCGCGGAACTCTCCCGCACCGTCGAAGTTCTCGAAAGCCAGCCCGATCGGGTCGGTCAGCTTGTGGCACCCCGCGCACACGGGATTTGCGCGGTGCACGTCGAGACGCTCGCGCGCGGTCTTCATGCGCGAATTCGCATCCTCGAGCAGCGAGAAGTCCACGTTCGGCGGCGGGCGCGGCACCGTCTGGCACAGCAGCAATTCGCGCACTGCCTTGCCGCGCAAGGTGGGCGAGCTGCGGCCCGGGTGCGCGTGCGCGGCCAGGAAACTGACCTGGGTCAGCATGCCCGCGCGCGGGCTGCCGGGCGGGCTCTCATAGGCGGTCCAGCCCGGCGGCGCCGCCACGTCATAGATGACGGCGAGCGATGGCGAGAGGAAGGTATCGCGGCTCGTGAACAACTCGCGGTAGTCGAGCTTCTTGACGAGCAACTGGTTGACCAGCGTCCGCAGCGTCTGCTCGCGCGCGTCCGCGATGGTCTCGGCGCCGAAAGTCGGGTAGATGCCGGGATCCTTGGCCAGCACCGCGAGGTCGTCGAAACGCAACATGTCGTCGAAAAACGCGCGCACGCCCGTTTCGAGCCGCGGGCTCGCCAGCATCCGGTCGACCGTCTTCGCGACGCCGTTGGGGTTGTCGAGTTCGCCCTTCTCGGCGGCGCGCAGCAGCTCATCGTCGGGCGCCGCGTTCCACAGGAAGAAGCTGAGCCGGCTCGCGAGCGAAAATGCATCGAGCCGCGCGTAGCCCGGCCGTGCCGAGTCGGGCTTCACGCGATCCGCGACGAACAGCGCCTGCGGCGCCATCAGGAGCCCCTCGAGCGCGACGGCCAGGCCGCCGTAGAAATCGTGCAGCTCGTTCGCTCCCTCGACGCTGCGCGCGACGACCTGGTCGGCCAGCGCCTTGTCGAGCGGCCGACGGAACAGCAGACGCCCGACCGGAAGCAGAAATTCGCGGGCGCACTCGCGATCGGCGCTCGTGTCGCGGCGCGGCGTGCAGCGAACGAGATACGCCCGGTTGGCGGGGCTCACAACCTGCTCGGCCAGCGAATTCGCCGTGCGCTGGAACTCCTGCATCTGCGCGATGGTGACGCCGGCACTCGAGCTGCCGCTCGCGAGCAACCCGTCGGTGCGCCGGAACGGCGCAAAGTGCGCCCCGACCGTGATGTCCGGCCCGAACACGTAGCCCAGCGAGTTGAAATACTGTTCCTGCGAAATCAGGCGCATGCGCGCGGGTGTTGCCGCGTCGGCGGGACCCGCCTGGATCGGCTCCGGCGTTGCAGAGGTTCCCGCAGCGCGGGCGAGCGGCGCGAGCAGGAGAACGAGGACAACCGCGGCCGCGTGCGGCCACAGACCCCGCACCCGCGCGCACCGCCGGCCGATCAGATTTGCAGGCAGGTGCGACATGAGCGAACTATACCCGGCTCAGCGAGTGAAGACGGCCCCGTGCGGAGAGCCGACGCCCTTCCAGCCGTGCGGCCATTCGCGCTCGGCGAAACTGAAGCCCGGCTTTCCGTCCTTGTCGCGAAATGCGGTATCCACCGTCAGCGCGCCCGTGGACTGGTCCAGCTTCAGCAGGTAGGTCCGGTCCTCGGGTGTTTCGCCCGAAGTCACCACGAGTCGCCCGGTCTTCGGATCCCAGGCCGTCCAGTGCGGGCTGTAGGACTCGCTCAGCGTGAGCCGGGAAACTTCCACCGGATTTCCGGCATCGGCGATGTCGAGCACGATGAATCCGTGCACGGCCGGAACGCTCTGGACCAGGTAGTGCCCCACGATCGTCGGCACGCCGCACCAGTTCCCGGGGAAGTTGTGGACGAGCTTCGACTTCGGTTCGTCGGTTGCGATGCCGGTGATCCGCTCGATGCCGCAGGCCAGCGTCTGCACGAATACCGACCCATCCGGCCCAAGGCGAGGCTCTTCCGGCGCGACATGACCATAGTGGTTGTCGCCCGCGTCGAAGTACGAAGTCTTCAGCAGCTTGAGGTCGGAAAGTCGCCACACCTGGTAAGTCACGCCGCTGAGGAGGTCGTCGTCGTGCATCGACGAGTTCGTGGACAGGACGCGGTCGATCTCCGGCAGCACGACGAGGCTGTAAGGCATCAGGAGCGCGTCGCTGAACGCCGGATCCGCATTGCTGGTGGAGCGGATCACCTTGCCGCTGTCGTCGATTTCGACGAGCCCGCCGGACTTGCCCATGTGGCCGTCGCTGCTGCCGTGCTGATGCGCGTGCTGGAAAGTCACCAGCACGTTTCCGTTCGGCAGCCTCACGTAGGAATGCGGGTGCATGAAGCCGGCCATGTCGCTGAACGACGTCACGATCTTCGGGTGCAGCGCGTCGCGCACGTCGAAGATGAAGGTCTTGTCGATGTCATGATCGTTGGCGAAGAGCATGCCGCTCGCCGGCATCGTGTACTCCGTGTGATGCACGCGCACGGTCTGCTGGTCCGTGACGAGCGACGTCATCAGCCGCCCATACGACGCCGAGGCGGGATCCGCGTCGATCACCGCGAGGAAATCGTTCCCCTTGTGCGCCCGATCGCCGGCCCAGACAAAGAGGTAGTGACCCGGCGCCGCAGTATCCTGCTCCGCGGACCGTGCAGGACCGCTGAATGCGCAGAGTGCGAGTACGAGCGTGATCAGGATGCGATCCATGGAGGCCTCCATGAGTGAATTGCCGCGATCAATCTACATCAGCCTGCGCCGATCGTCGTCAGCACGAACCCCGCCAGGATCGACGCGATGGCAAACCAGTGCAGGATCGTCGGCCGCTCCTTCAGGACGGCCCAGGCAAAACCGAGTGTCACGATCGGATAGGCCCCGGACAAAGGCGAGACTATCGACGCCGGTCCTTTCTTGTAGGCGATGGCTGCCATCAGCCCACCGAGTGCCATCGTCGCCATCGGCAGGAACGATCGCGTCCATTCCTTTCCGGACATCGCGCCCTTGCGGCCAAACAGGAAACCATAGACCCCAAGGGTGAGCAGGCCGCCGACGGCGATCATGAGCGCAAGGTTGGCCTCATTCGCGATGTTCAATTCGTTGTCGCCGTAATAGGCATAGGCGTACCGGATGATCGTTCCATTCACGCCCCAGATGAGCAGTGCGATGCCGGCCAGCGGCATCCAGCGCGCCCGCGTCTTCTTCTTGTTGGGATCAGGCGGCGAGTAGGCCAGCCCGAGGCAGCCGGCAATCACGCAGATGACGCCGGCGACCTGGTACGGCGACAAGCTCTCACCCAGGAAACGGTTGGCGAGAATCACCGTCAGCGCGGGATAGGCGGCCGACAAGGTCCCGACGATGGAGATCGGCCCGTAGACGATGGACTGGTAGTAGAAAATCCACGCGATGCCATCCATCACATAGGCGAGCAGGCCGAGTATCAGGAACATCCGGCCTTCCGGAGCCAGGATCGGCGGCGAATCCTGGCTGGCCCAGAAGAGGACATTCACGATCGCGTTGGCCACGGCGAAATAGAGGCAGAAACGCGCAGGCGGCACTTCGCCGATGTACTTCTTGACCAGGCCCTGTGCGATGCCCCAGAAAAAAGTGGCGGCAAGAGTCGGCGTGAGCCAGACGAGCAGGCTTGCGTTCGGCATATTCTCGCGCGCGACGGCCGTGGGCGGCGGAATCGTATCACGGTGAAAGCTTCTCGAAGGGCGCAACCGCCGGCAACAGGCGTCTGCTAGAGTTGAAGCATGCTGGCGCGACTGCTGCTCCTGGCTTTCATTGCAACTCCCGCGGCGGCCGAGCCATTCAGCTTCGTCGCGCTCGGCGACACGACTTACTCGATTCCCGCTGACAATCCGCTCTACGGTGGGCTGATCGACGCGATCAATGCCGCGCAGCCGGCTTTCTCGATTCATGTCGGCGATACCAAGGGTTACGGGGACTGCGGCCGGGCATTCCAGGAAAGCCAGCTCGGCTTCTTCAGCCGCTTCGCGCGCCCGGTGTTCTACACGCCAGGCAACAATGAATGGGCGGACTGCTGGAAGGAGAACCGCGGGTCGGCGGACCCGACCGAGATCCTCGCGCTGATGCGCGAAGTGTTCTGGTCGAAGCCCGAGAGCCTCGGCCGCGAGCGCATGCCTCTCGTGCGCGAGTCCGACGAGCTGCCGGCGTTTGCCGAATTCTCCGAGAATGCGCGCTGGACTTTCGGGGGCGCCACGTTTGCGACCTTGAACCTGGCCGGCACGCACAACAATCAGGATCTGCGCGTCGAAAAATACTGGCGCGAATTCGTCCGCCGCGAACAGGCCAATCTCGCATGGGTGAAGGCGAGCTTCGCGGCCGCCCGTCGTGCGGGACACCGTGCCATCGTGCTGGCGTTCCACTCGAACCCGTTTGACAAGGAGCTTCGCTACGAAGGCGGGCCCTTCGAGTCCCTCGTCGGTGCGATTGCCAGCGAAGCGGGTGCTTTCGACGGGCAGGTCCTGATCATCCACGGCCATTACCATGAATTCACGATCGACAGGCCGCTTACTGAGCTCGACTTCGATGGTCCCGCCGTCTCCCACCCGAACACCACGCGCCTGCAGGTCTACGGCTGGCCGGACATGAAGGCGGTTCGCGTCAGCGTGGACGTGGCCAAGCCCTGGGTATTCGGCTTCGAGCCCGTTTATGCGCCGGAAAATTCGGTCTCGACCCACAGCGACAAGGATTAGTCGGCCGTCGCCACCCCAGGAGCCGCGCCATGAACGATCCGAAGCGCCTCGGCCTCGCAGCCTGTCTCATGCTCCTGCCGGCGCTGGCAGGCCCGCCGGCACACGCCCAGGATCCTGCCATTCAGGCGACAGCGCCCACGGCCGCGCCTGCCCATGAACTGCACTATTCCAATCGATGGCGGCTCGAAGTCAGCGAGGGCGCAAACAACGACGGCGACATGCACTTTCGCCTGACGCCGAAAGACGGCGCGCCCGTCGACGTCCCGGTGCAGCTGAGGAAGGGCCGCGGCGAGGACGGCTGCGCGCGCGATATCCGCGACGCCTTCAAGGCGGTCCTCGACAAGGAGTCCTACAAGGTCGAGATCGATGACGGGGAGGATGTGCTCGTGAAGAAGCACAAGGGCCCGGATTTCTCGATCGAGCTCGTCGAGTCCACGGTCAAGGGCACGCGCGTCAACTTCCACCGCGAGTAGCTCCCTTCCCGGGCGCATTTATTCCGCGCCCTTATGTCAATACTCCGCGTGCGCTGCGCGGATTCGGATTAGTTTTCGTGACGGCAGTCGCCGGGCTTGTTGCGCGCGCGGAGCGCTTGCGCGTCGAGGAAAAGGATGTCCACAGCGGAAGCGATGCGCGCGCCGAAGCGCCACGACGAAACGGGGAGTTTTCGCGCCCTGGGCTCGTCCGTTGCCTGGGCGGGCCCCGGGGCCGGTGAGCCGCTGCCGATCGCCCTCGTCAAGGAGCACCTCAACTCAACCATCGTCGCGGGGGCCTTGCTGCTGACCGCGGCATTCCACGGACAGCGCATCGACGGCCCGTACCTGGCGCTCGCCGGGTGTGCCTACGCGGTGTCGCTCAAGGTGATGACGCAGCCGAGGCTCGAGCGCGTCGGCCGGGGCACGGAATGGGCGCGTATTTTCCGCCACCGCACGATCGAGTGGGCCTGCGTCGCCGGCATCCTGCTGCTGGCCGGCTACTGCTTTCGGGTCACGCGCCTGTTTCCGGCCCGTGTGCTCGCAACCTGGCTCGTGGCAACGCCGTTCGCACTCGCCTTTGCGCAGGCCGCCGCGCGGCTCCTCAGCGCGCGCGTCTTCGGACGAAATGGCGCCCAGCGCCAGCTGGTCATCGTCGGTGCGAACCGGATCGGCGCCGAACTCGCCACGAGGATCGCCGATGCACCCTGGCTCGGTACCGTGGCGGGCTATTTCGATGACCGGCGGCTGGAGCGCCTGCCGTCAGCGACGCGGCCGCGGTTGCTCGGCAAGTTCGCGGACCTGCCGGAGTACGCGAGGCAGCACGGCGTGCACGTCATCTACGTCTGCCTGCCGATGTCGGGCCACCCGCGGATCCGGGCCTTGCTCGACGTGCTCGGCGACACGACGGCCTCGATCTACTTCGTGCCCGACCTGTCGGCCTTCGACCTGATGCAGGCGCGCTTCGGCCAGATCCGCGGCATGCCGCTCGTCGCCGTGCGTGAATCGCCGTTTCGCGGCATGGCCGGCGCATTGAAACGCGGCAGCGACATCGTGCTCGCTGCTGCAGCGCTGCTTCTGCTCACGCCCCTGCTCGCCGCAATCGCAATCGCCGTGAAGCGATCCTCGCCCGGGCCGGTCTTCTTCAAGCAGCGCCGGTACGGCCTCGATGGCCGCGAGTTCCTCGTCTACAAGTTCCGCACCATGACGGTGTGCGAGGACGATCCGCTCATGCAGGCGACGCGCTTCGACCTGCGCGTCACGCGGGTCGGCGCGTTCCTGCGGCGCACGTCGCTCGACGAGCTGCCTCAGCTCCTCAACGTTCTCGAGGGCAGCATGAGCCTGGTCGGCCCAAGACCCCACGCCGTCGCGCACAACGAGCACTACCGCAAGCTCGTGAGCGGCTACATGCTGCGGCACAAGGTGCGGCCCGGCATCACCGGGCTCGCCCAGGTGAACGGGCTCCGCGGCGAGACGGTGGACATCGAGCGGATGCGCCAGCGCGTGGCGTTTGACCTCGAATACCTCAAGCACTGGTCGCTCGGCCTCGACATCCGGATCCTGCTGAAGACCGCGCGCCTGGTATTGCACGACAAGAGCGCCTACTGATGGCGCCTCGCGGCGCAGCGACTCAGCGCTTGAAGATGAGTTCTGCCTTGAGCCGCTTGAAGACCTTGCGGAATGCCGCATTGCCACTGTTGAAGGGAATGAAGAAGACTTCGACGGGCAGGTCGAAGTCGCGGACCAGTTCCTTTGCCACGTCGCCGCCATGGTCTGCCGACGTGAACCGGTGCCAGGGCATCACGGGCTCGAATCCGACGACATAAAGCGGTGCCTCGCTGAGCTTGCACTCCTTCTGCACCAAGTAGGCCCGCTTCACTCTCCAGTTCTGCGCCAGTCGACCGACAATCCTGTCGAGGACGTCGGACGGCATTGCGTGCGCGAAGAAGGCATCGTCCGTCCGGATCGTGCGGCGCTCGGCGGCGATCCGCTGTTCCTGCGCCTGGCGCTCCTGATGACGCTCGATGTACGTCCGCATGTCCGCATCGCGACCGCGCGCATGCAGGAAGGACAGGATGAGCTCGATGCCAGGCAGTTCGGCATTCGGATCGCGCTGCATCGCTTCTTCGAGCAGGGCGATCCCGGTTTCGTCCCCGCGCGCCAGCAGCAGCCGTCCGCAGGCAAACAAGGCCGCAGGGCGGCCTGGTTGGCGGCGCAGGAGCTCTTCGTACAGCGGAAAAGCCTTTTCCTCGCCATGGACCAGTTCGGTGTTCACGGCGCAGGACTCGAGCTCCTCGTCACTGAGCGCTCGACCTTCAAAGGCCGCGAGCTGCTCCCGGGCCTTCGCCAGGAAGGCATGACGCTCGCGCCACCAGGACGAGACATCGCTGCTCCAGCTCGCGTCGAAATGCTCGATCAGGCCGTCGAGCGCCGACCCGAAGAGAACCTCGGCCGCGCTTTGATCGACCGGCGCCGGCACCGCGGCTTCCGCGTCGAGCGCGCGGACCCTTTCGCGAAGGCAGGGATGCGTGTCGGCGTTGCTCGTATTTCTCCCCAGCGCGCGCTCGAGACCCTGCAAGGCGTCCGGCAGGAATTGCCTTCGCTCTGCCTCGGCGAGCTTGCGGTAGGGTTTGGCGACCGGTTCCGGCTCGGTATCGGCCGCTGAAAAAATGCCGGGCCAGAAGTGCCGCTGGATCTCCTCACCCTTGAGCGCGAGGCGCACGAGCGAACTCGCAATGTTGCCGGCCCCGGCGACCTCGGCAGCGAGCCGGTCGGCCTCATATTCCTGCTGGCGCGCCTTGACGAAGGACCAGGCCGCAAACCGCGGCGCGTACCATGAGAAGAAAGGCACGAACAGGAACCGGCCCCAGTGCTGCTCCTGCTGCAGCACGCTCGCGATCCGCTCCCAGGACGCGCGCACGCGATAGATCCAGGCGCCGAATTTTCCGTGAGCGCCCGAGAGATGCCCGAATTCGTGCGCAAGCACGGCCTTGAACTCCGGAAGGGAAAGCATCTGCAGGAGAGGCAGGCCGAGAATCAGGTAATTGCGCTGCCAGCCGAAGAGGCCGAGGCGCGGCACCTGCACGACGGCGGCGTTCAGGTCCTGCGTCAGAAGCACCACGTGGACTCGCGGAGCCCCGGCGGCCTTCCGGGTCGTATCAATGGCGGCAAACAGTTCGGGATAGCGGGCCCGGTCGATCTCCAGCCCGGTCGGTGCCTCGAGCTTGACCCACAAAGACCGCCCGATGATCCCGATCAGCACCACGACCGGGATCACGAGTTTCTGGACGACCACGATGAGGCCCTTGGTGAAAAAGAGCACGGCGATCAGGCCGCCGACCAGCGCCGCCAGGAGCAGCAGAATGGCGATGACATAGAGATAGCCGAGTGCCGCGAATGCACCGAGCTTCAGGTGATATCCGCGCGGGTGCGTGCCGGCCTCCTGCTCGAGCCGGGTGACGAGGGCATCGAAGGCTTCCGGAGTGATGGCCATGCGGGCTCCTACCAGTTCTCGTCCTTCGCGTAGCCGAGTTCGATGAGGAGCGGCCCGGCAACGCGCTTGAACGTGCGCTTGTCATCCTCGTCCAGGTCGCGCTGCCAGCGACTGAGTGAAGCGGTGCTGACCGCGCCGAGCGCCTCGGGGTTCTGGGCGAAGCGCGTCGCGTCCCGAAACGGCGAGTCCGCCGCGGCATGCGCGAGCATCGCCTCATCCCAGTCTTCGCCGAGGAATGCCATCAGCCGCTCCAGCACGGGCCTCGGATTCAGCACGAGCTCCTCGTAGCGGACGGTCTGGAAACGCGGATCGCCCCACCAGCCCCGCGAGCCCTCGATGTCTTCGCGCCAGCGCTGCGCACAGCCGGCAATCGGCTTCCAGGTCTCGAGCGGGACGAGCTCGCCACCCACGACCTTGTGGCGCGGGTGCGTGCGGAGCGAACAGGCGACGTCGCGGCCGTCCCGCAGCACGTGAACGAAGCGCGCTTGCGGGAAGCAACGGAAGATCACGCCGATGCGGCTGATGTTGCGCGGCGTCTTCTCGGCCCAGCGCTGCTTGCCGGCCTCCCGCATGCAAAGCGCGGCGAAACCCTCGATGAACGCCGGGCGAGAGCGTGACGCCCCGTAGATCGTGCGCACCGCATCGCGCGAAAAGCCGAAGCGGTCCGCCAGGGCTCCGGGATCGAGCGCACGGCGCCGGAACAGGCTCGACTCCGGACCGCAGCAGATGCGCCGGTGCGAATCGAGCATCATGCGCAGCAGGGTCGTGCCCGAGCGGCCGCAGCCTCCCAGCACGATCGGGGCGAACGCCGACGGCCGGGCAGACGAGAAAGAATCGGCCGGATGGCCGAGCCCGATCGCGGTTGCCAGGTCCTTGAGGAAGCGTGGCGCGCCCATGACGCAGGAACTCTACGGCATCGGCGCGCCCCCGTGCACGGCCGTGCGGATGACAGCGCCAGGGTTCAATGCCAACATGCAATCGTGTCGATCCTGCACCCGCGCACGTTCGTGTTGCTCGCCTGCGCCTGCTTCCTGCACGAAGCCCGGGCGGCGGAATCGTCCATTGAGATTCCCGCCGGGGTCGTGACGCACGCCGACGGGCGCGCGCCGATCGAGGCGCTCTATCGCGCGGCGCTCGGCCTCGTCGAGCAGGGCTGGCATGCGGAGGTGATCGCGCAGTCCGCGCCTGCGGGGACGACCGCGCCGCTGCCGATCATCGCGCTGCGCTCGCCGAAGACGGGCCCCGCCGTCTGGATCCTCGCCGGCATCCACGGCGAGGAGCCCGCGGGACCGAACGCGATTGCCGCCGAGGTCGAGGACATCGCGGCGCTCGGTGCGAGCCAGCCCGTCGTCCTGATGCCCCTGCTCAATCCCCAGGGCTATGCGCGCAACTGGCG
>DATBSX010000165.1:0-6618 GCA_036559565.1 Steroidobacteraceae bacterium
GAGGCTGTCGATACCCACCGGGCCGCCGGCGAATTTCTCGATGACGGTCAGCAGGAATCGGCGGTCGAGAAGATCGAATCCCTCGAGGTCCACTTCCAGCAGGTCGAGCGCGCTCTTCGCGACCGCGGCATCGATGTGCCCATCGGCGCGCACTTCGGCGAAATCCCGCACGCGCCGCAACAGGCGATTCGCGATGCGCGGCGTCCCACGCGAGCGATGCGCAAGGCTGGTCGCGCCGGCGTCGTCGATCTCGAGCCCGAGAATGCCCGCGGCGCGCAGGATGATCTGGCGCAGCTCGTCGCGCCCGTAGAAGTCGAGCCGCTGCACGATCCCGAAGCGGTCCCGAAGCGGCGAAGTGAGGAGGCCCGCGCGCGTCGTCGCGCCGACCAGCGTGAACGGCGGCAAGTCGAGCTTGATCGAGCGAGCGGCCGGGCCCTCCCCGATCATGATGTCGAGCTGGAAGTCCTCGAGCGCCGGATAGAGGATTTCCTCGACTACGGGGCTCAGGCGATGGATCTCGTCCACGAAGAGGACGTCGCGCGGCTGGAGATTGGTCAGGATGGCGGCGAGGTCGCCCGGCCGCTCGAGTACGGGTCCCGAGGTCTGGCGGAGGTTCACGCCGAGCTCGTGCGCGACGATGTGCGCGAGCGTCGTCTTGCCAAGGCCCGGGGGGCCGAAAATGAGCACGTGATCGAGCGCCTCATTCCGGCGGCGCGCCGCCTCGATGAAGATGCTCATCTGCTGCTTGACGGCCACCTGGCCGATGTACTCGTCCAGCCGGCGCGGGCGCACGCTGCGCGCGATGTCCTCGTCCTCGCGTGTCGCCGTCGCCGCCGTGACCCGGTCCTGTTCGATCATCCGCGGAATCCTACCGGGCCGCCGCCTGCAATGCGCGGCGAATCAGCTCCTCGGTGGCCCCGCCATCTTTCTCGACGCCCTGGAGCAGGCGGTTCACTTCGACCGGCTTGTAGCCGAGCGCGACGAGCGCGGCGTAGGCCTCGGCCCGCGCGCCGGCCGCCACGCCGGTTTTTGGGGAATCCGAAGGCATCTGGCCGAGCGCGCGAATCCGGTCGCGCATCTCGATGAGAAGGCGCTCCGCGATCTTGCGCCCAATGCCTGGGATCCGCGTCAACGCTGCCACGTCCTGGGACTCGACACAGCGCATGAAAGTGTCGGCATCCATGCCGGAGAGCAGCGCGAGCCCGATCTTGGGGCCGATGCCGGTCACGCGCAGCAAGTCCCGGAACAGCCGGCGCTCGTCTTCCGTCGCGAAGCCATACAAGAGGTGCGCGTCCTCGCGCACGACGAGGTGGGTGTGCAGCTCGACCTCGCTGCCTAGTTCGGGAAGTCGGTAGAAGGTGGACATCGGCGCTTCGAGCTCATAGCCGACGCCGCCGACGTCCACGATCAGGGCGGGCGGCGCCTTGCGGACGAGCCGGCCGCGCAGGTGCCCGATCACCGGCCGCTCCCCCGGCGCGCATACTGCGCGACGCCATTGCGATGCTGCGCATGGCAGACGGCGATGGCGAGGGCGTCGGCGGCATCTGCGCTGAGGCGTCCCTGCAGCGTCAGGAGCGCCTTGATCATGTGCATCACCTGGGCTTTTTCGGCCGCGCCGGTTCCGGTCACGGTCTGCTTGACGGCCCGCGGCGCGTATTCGAAAACGGCGGCTCCCGCATAGCAGGCGCCGCAAAGCGCCGCCCCGCGGGCCTGGCCAAGCTTCAGCGCGCTGTCCGGATTCCTGTGCATGAAGACACGCTCAATCGCGATTTCGCCGGGCGTGTAGGTATCCACGAGTTCCGTGACGTGGCGGTGGATTTCGAGGAGCCGTCCGGCCAGCGCGCCGTTGCCGACCCGGATGCAGCCGCTCGCGACGTACCGGACACCCTGCTTGCCGGCGTCCACGACACCGTAACCCGTGATCCGCGATCCGGGATCGAGGCCGAGGATTCGCACCATGGGAGTTATGATAGCCATTCG
Organism: Steroidobacteraceae bacterium; assembly: GCA_036559565.1. Lineage (GTDB taxonomy): Bacteria > Pseudomonadota > Gammaproteobacteria > Steroidobacterales > Steroidobacteraceae > SCUD01. The sequence goes on from DATBSX010000165.1 coordinate 1,981, forward strand.
CCATGAAGACGACGACCACGGGAGCGACCGCCGGTGCGGTCGTGTTGGAGAATGTGCGCGCTGCGCTCGATGCTCGGGCGACGGCCGCCGAGGGCTGGACCGCCGCAAGGCAGCAGGGTGACGAGACCGGCGCGATCCTCGCGGGGCTCGGGGCGGAGCGCGAGATCGTTGCGGGCGCACTGCTCCAGCCCTTGCTCGTGCATGGCCTGCTGCCGCGCGCCGATGCGGTCGCGGCATTCGGCGAAGCGGCGACGGTGCTGGCTGAGGAACTTGGCCGCCTGGGCGAATTCCGGGCCGGCGCGGCCTGGTCGCCGGGCCGCGGCCTGTCGGCGGGCCAGGCGGATGCCCTGCGGCGCATGTTGCTGGCCGTTGTCACGGACCCCCGGCTCGTCCTCGTGCGGCTCGCGGAGCAACTGCGACGGATGCGCCGGGCACGCGAACTCGACGAGGCGGAACGACTCCATCTCGCCTGGGAGACGCGCGAGATCTACGCGCCGCTCGCGAACCGCCTCGGCATCTGGCAGCTCAAGTGGGAACTCGAGGACCTTTCCTTCCGCCACCTCGAGCCGGCGGAATACCGCCGCATCGCCGGCTGGCTGAACGAGTCCCGCATCGACCGCGAGCGCTATATCGATACCGTGATCGCGGAAATCTCGGCGGAACTTGCGCAAGCGGGCATCCGGGCGGAAGTGGTCGGACGGCCGAAGCACATCTACAGCATCTGGCGGAAAATGCACCGCAAGAACCTCGCTTTCGAGCAGGTCTTCGACGTGCGCGCCGTGCGGATCATCACGGGTTCGCTGGAGGACTGCTATGCAGCCCTCGGCGTCGTGCACGGGCGCTGGCACTACATCCCGGGCGAGTTCGACGACTACATCGCGACGCCGAAGGACAACCATTACCGCTCGCTGCACACGGCCGTGCTGGGGCCCTCCGCCGTGCCGGTCGAGATCCAGATCCGCACCGGCGAGATGCACGATCACGCGGAACTCGGCGTAGCCGCGCACTGGCGATACAAGGAGGGGGCGGCGCGCGATGCGGCCTATGACCGCAAGATCGAGTGGCTGCGGGAACTGCTTGCGCCGGCGTCCGAGGCGGAAAGCGACAGCGACTTCCTGAGCCGCGTCCGCGCGGACCTGTTCGACGATCGCGTGTATGCCTTGACGCCCAAGGGCGAGGTCGTGGACCTGCCGGGCGGTTCGACCCCGATCGACTTTGCCTACCACGTGCACACGGAGCTCGGGCACCGCTGCCGCGGCGCGCGCGTAAACGGCCGCATCGTGCCCCTCAACCATCATCTGGCGAATGGCGAGGTAGTCGAGATCATCGGCGGCAAGAAGTCCCAGCCGAGCCGCGACTGGCTGATCGAGCGCGAAGGATTCCTCGCCTCGCCCCGGAGCCGCGCCAAGGTTCGCGCCTGGTTCAAGCGGCAGGACATGGGCGAGAACCGGCGCGAGGGCCGCGAGATGTTCGAGCGCGAACTTGCGCGCCTCGGTGCGGAGCACTCGCTCACGTCGGACCTCATCGGCGAGTTCAGCCTCCCGAGCGCGGACGCGCTGCACCTCGCGATCGGCTCCGGCGACCTGAGCATTGCCCAGGTATCCGGGGCACTCGAGCGGCGCCTGCGCGGCAAGGCGACCCCGACGGCCGATGCGGACCTGCCCCCGATCGGGCAGAGGCGCAAGGAAAAGTCGGCAGACGTGCAGGTCGAAGGCGTCGGCGACCTCATGAGCACGCACGCCCGCTGCTGCAACCCGGTGCCGCCGGAGCCGATCACGGGCTACGTAACCGTCGGCCGCGGCATCACGCTTCATCGAACAGGGTGTCGCAATCTCGCCCGGCTCGCGGCGCGCGCGCCGCAGCGGCTCCTGCAGGTGGACTGGGGCAAGTCGGCGGGCAGGCGCTACCCGGTCGAGATCGTCGTGCACGCCATGGACCGTCGCGGCCTCCTGCGGGATATCACGACGGTGGTCGCCGAGGAGCACATTGACATCGAGCGGCTGGCCTCGCAGGGCGACTCGGCCCAGGGCAGTGCCGACCTGTCGCTGCGTGTCGCCGTGGCGGGGCTCCCGGAACTCGCTCGCCTGCTGGCACGGCTTTCTGCCATGCCCGGTGTCATCAGCGCCAGGCGGAGAGCCTAGCGATTCGGAATGTCGATCGCCCGCTTATCTGCGGCGAGGGCCGCTTCGTGCACCGCTTCCGACAGGGTCGGGTGCGCATGGACCGTGCGCTGCAGGTCTTCGCTGCTCGCGGAATACTCCATCGCAAGCACGGCTTCGGCGATCAGCTCGCCCGCCATCGGTCCAATGATGTGGATGCCAAGGATTTCGTCGCTGGCCGCGTCCGAGACGATCTTGCAGAAGCCGATGCCGGCTTCCATCGCCTTGGCGCGGCCGCTTGCAGCAAAAGGAAAGCTGCCCGTCTTGACGGTCCGGCCACCAGACTTGGCCTGTTCTTCGGTCTGGCCGACCCAGGCGATCTCCGGCGCCGTGTAGATCACGGACGGGATGACCTTGTAGTTGACGTGCCCGTACTGGCCGGCAATGAGGTCCGCGACCGCGACACCCTCCTCCTTGCCCTTGTGCGCGAGCATCGGGCCCCGCACGCAATCGCCGACGGCCCAGACGCCTTCCGCGCCAGTCTTGCAGTGATCGTCGACCTGGATGAATCCGCGCGGGTCGAGCACGACGCCTGTGCCCTCAGCCAGCAGATCCTTCGTGAAGGGCCGGCGGCCGATGGCGACGATCACGCGATCGACGATCAGCGACTGGTTGCCGCTCGCATCCACGTAGCTGACGTGCACGCCATCCTTCTCGACCTTCGTGCCCGATACCTTGGCTCCGAGGCGGATGTCGAGGCCCTGTTTCTTGAAATGACGCAGTGCCTCCTTCGACAGCGCGCCATCCGCCATGGGCAGGAACTGCTCGAGTGCCTCGAGCACGATCGTTTCCGCACCAAGCCGGCGCCACACGCTGCCGAGCTCGAGTCCGATGACGCCCGCGCCGATGACGCAGAGCCGCTTGGGTACTGCGTCGAATTCGAGTGCACCCCAGGAGTCCACGATCTGCTTGCCGTCGAACTCAACGCCGCGCAGCGCCATCGGCTCGGATCCTGAGGCGAGCACGACATGCTTGGCCTGCAAGGTCTTCTTGGTCCCGTCTGATCCGGTGAACTCGACCTTGCGACCTGGCAGAAGCTTGCCGTGACCGGTGAGCGGCGTGACGCCTGCAGCCTTGAAGAGACCGAGGATGCCCTGCGTCATCTGGCGGACGATGCCGCCCTTGCGCTTCTGCATGGCCGCGACGTCGAAGGCGAGTCCCTCGACCTTGACGCCGTGTGCTGCAAACTCGTGCTGCGCGCGATGGTAAAGCTCCGTGGACTCGAGCAATGCCTTGGACGGGATGCAACCGGCATTGAGGCAGGTGCCGCCGAAGGCCGTGCTGCCGTCGCGGTTCTTCCATTCGTCGATGCAGGCGACCGACAGCTTGTTCTGCGCCGCGCGAATGGCCGCCGGATAGCCGGCGGGTCCGCCGCCGATGACGATGACGTCGAAACTGTCAGCCATGGTGAATCGTCCTCACACCTGTAACAGGAGCCGCGCAGGATCCTCGAGCGCTTCCTTGACGGCGACCAGGAACTGCACGGCCTCGCGGCCGTCGATGATGCGGTGGTCATAGGTGAGCGCGATGTACATCATGGGCCGGATCACGACCTGGCCTTCCACGGCGACCGGCCGCTCCTGGATCTTGTGCATGCCGAGGATCGCGCTTTGCGGTGCATTGACGATCGGCGTCGACATCAGGGAGCCAAACACGCCGCCGTTCGTGATCGAAAACGTGCCGCCGGTCAACTCGTCGATCGTGATCGTGCCGCTGCGTGCGCGTTCCGCAAATCCCGTGACCGCTTTCTCGATCGCCGCGAAATCCATGCGGTCGGCGTCGCGCAGGATCGGGACGATCAGCCCGCGGTCCGTGGAGACGGCGACGCCGAGGTCGTAGTATTCGTGGTAAACGATATCACCGCCTTCCACCGAGGCGTTGACGACCGGGAAGCGCCGCAATGCCTCGACGCATGCCTTGGCGAAAAACGACATGAAGCCGAGCCGCACGCCGTGGCGCTTCTCGAATGCATCCTTGTAGCGGCTGCGGAGCGCCATGAGCGCCTGCATGTCGATCTCGTTGAAGGTCGTCAGGAGCGCCGCCGTCGACTGCGCCTCGACGAGGCGCTGTGCGATGCGTGCGCGCAGCCGCGACATCGGCACGCGCTGGTCGGCGCGGCCGCCCGCCGTTGCCGGTGCCTGCCCTGCCGGCACTGCCTCGAGGTGATGGGCGACGTCGCTCTTGGAGATCCGGCCGTCGCGTCCGCTGCCCTCGATCTGGTCGGCGGTCAGCTTGTTCTCCTCGACCAGCCGTCGCGCGGCCGGCGAGAGCTTGCCCGGAGCCTCATCCTTCTTTGGCGGCGCGGCCGCGCTTGCCGGCGCAGCGTCGGGCTTCCGGGCTTCCGGCTTCTTTGCCTCGGCCTTGGCCGGAGCCTTGGGCGCGGCTGCCGCGCTTGCCTGTTCATCAATGACCGCCAGCAGCTCACCGCTCGTGACCGTCGTGCCGGCTGCCTTGTCGAGGGACTTGATGACGCCCGCAA
>DATBSX010000166.1:0-7931 GCA_036559565.1 Steroidobacteraceae bacterium
TAACGCGCGCCAGCCGGTGCCGTCGGCTTCGGTGGACTACGAGATCGACGTGATGTCGCCCTCCACCGAGTGGCTGGGCAATAACCTGACGACGCTCGAGGCCTGGGACGGCGTCGCTGACTGGACCACCTTCCAGGGCAACTCCGCGCACACGGGGCACGTCCCCGTTGATGTCGACCCGAACCAGTTCTCGACACGCTGGAAAATTCGTGCGCTGGCGCTGTCCGCGAACTTCTACCAGAACCTGAGCACGATCGCGGCATCGGACGGCCAGTTTTTCGTCGCCGGTGAAAACAAGATCTATGCGCGCAGCGAGTTCGACGGCCGTGCTGTCTGGTCGCACAACTTCACCGGGCTTCTTCAATATCCGTCCGTAAACCCGCCTGCCGTCTCGGATGGCGTCGTCTACATGGCGGCAGGACAGCAGGACTCGACTTACCTGTATGCCTTCAACGCCGGCGACGGCTCACTGGTGTTCAGGTCGCCCATGAGCTCGCAGTGGGAACATTACCTGGCACCGACCGTGGGCGAAAACGGGGTCTACACGAATGCCGGCACCTACGGCGGCCTGTACGCGTTCGACCGGACCGGCATCCAGTTGTATTTCGCGTTCATGGACCAGACTTCGGCGTGGACACCGGCCGTCGATTCTTCCGGCGTCTATGGGTATACGGGTGGCGTCCTGCAGGTGGCCGATCCGGTCAGCGGAGCGATTCTCACCTCGATCAACGACCCGAACTTCGTGAACTACACGTACGAGATCGGAGGGTCGCCGGTGCTGGGCGCGCCAGGCTCCGTCTTCGTCGCCAATTACGTGAACTCCCTGCTGAACGACGGAGCGATCGGGAATTCGCTGATCAATTTTGACGTCGCGGGAGGCGATATCGCGTGGCGCAAAGCCGGCGACTATGCGAGTACGCCGGCCTACGCCGACGGCGTCGTCTACGCGGCCAACGAGTTGCCGCTGCGGCTCGAAGCGCGAACCGAAGCCGACGGTGCGCTGCTGTGGTCCTGGACGCCGCCGCAGGCGGGAGACGAGGACTTCGAGAGCGAGGTGCTGTTGACCGACAACCTGGCGTTCGTCAGCACGAACCTCGCGACCTACGCAATCGATCTCGATACCCATCTCACGGTCTGGAGCTATCCACAGACGGGCCGCCTGGCGCTGTCGCGGAGCGGAATCCTGTACCTGCAGGGTACAGAGGCGCTGACGGCGATCAACGTGAAGTAGCGTTCGGCAATCGTGCGTCCTGTCAGGGCGCCACGAATGTTCAGCATGCGGCAGATGCGCTAACGCTGCGACACCTGCCAATCCCCCACCACGTAATACGGCGCCGATGACGGCGCGAGCGGCGCCTTGCCAAGGACGTGGTCGGCCATCTTCTCGGCCAGCATGATCGTCGGCGCGTTGAGGTTTCCCGTCGTGATCGAAGGCATTGCCGAGGAATCGACCACACGCAATCCCTCGACGCCGTACACGCGGCCCTGCGGATCCACGACGGCCATCGGGTCGCTGCTGCGGCCCATCTTGCAGCTGCACGAGGGGTGATAGGCGCTCTCGACCTTCGCCCGCACGAAGGCGTCGATCTCGTCGTCCGTCTGCACGTCCTTGCCTGGCTGGATCTCGCGCCCTCGATAGGGATCGAACGCCTTCTGCGCGAAGATCTCGCGCGTGAGTCGCACTCCCGCCCGGAACTCGGCGAGGTCTTCCGGGTGGCTCAAATAATTGAACAGGATCCTCGGCTTCTCGCGCGGGTCGCTGGATGCGAGCCGCACGTGGCCACGGCTCTTCGAGCGCATCGGCCCGACGTGCGCCTGGAATCCGTGCTCCTTCGCGAGCGAGGAGCCGTCGTAGGTCACGGCGAGCGGCAGGAAGTGGAACTGGATGTCGGGATACGGGACGCCCGCGCGGCTGCGGATGAACCCGCCGGTCTCGAAGTGGTTGGTCGCGCCGAGTCCGTCCTTCCGCAGCAGCCAGCGCGCACCGATAATCGCGCGCGCGAAGAGCCCCATGGACGAATAGAGCGTGACGGGCTGGGTGCTCGCGACCTGGAAGTAGAACTCGATGTGGTCCTGCAGGTTTTCGCCGACGCCCGGCCGGTCGGCGACGACTTCGATGCCGTACTCCCGCAGTTCCGCTGCGGGCCCGACGCCGGAGAGCTTCAGGAGTTTCGGCGAGTTGATCGGCCCACTTGCCACGATCACTTCGCGGCGTGCACGCACCGCGAGCAAAGCCTCGCCCTGCCGGTACTCGACGCCGATCGCGCGGCGCTCGTCGATGAGGATCCGCGTCGCGAGCGCGCCCGTTTTCACGGCGAGGTTGGGCCGCTGCATTGCGGGCCGCAGGTAGGCATTCGCGGCGCTCGAGCGGCGGCCGTCCTCGCCCACGGTCATGTCGAGGCGGCCGAAGCCTTCCTGCTGGTAACCGTTGATGTCGTCCGTGTGCGCGTAGCCCGCCTGGCCGCCTGCTTCGAGCCACACGGCGTGCAGGGTATTCTCGAGCGTGCCGTAGCGCGTCTGGAGCGGCCCGTCATCGCCGCGATAATTGTCTCCACCCGAAGCACGTTTCTCGGCGCGGCGGAAGTACGGCAGGACCGACGCGTAGTCCCAGCCCGTCGCGCCCTCGGATTCCCAGCGCTGGAAATCCTGCGCGTTGCCGCGCACGTACACCATGCCGTTGATCGAGGAGGAACCGCCGAGCACCTTGCCGCGCGGCGTGTGCAGGCGCCGCCCTCCGAGGCCGGGCTCGGGTTCGGTGTAGAAGCGCCAGTCGTACTTCTCCATGCCCATGGGGATCGAGAGGGCGGAGGGCATCTGCACGAAGATCGAGCGGTCACTGCCTCCGACCTCGAGCACGAGCACGGTGTTCGTGCCGTCTTCCGTCAGCCGGTCCGCCAGCACGCAGCCGGCCGAGCCCGCGCCGACGATGACGTAGTCGAATTCCTCAGTAGGGGGCATCGATGTCGCCCTTGGCGACATACACGCTCTTCAGCTGCGTGTAGTGCTCCATCGCGGCGCGGCCGTTCTCGCGCCCGAGACCCGAGAGTTTCACCCCGCCAAAGGGGAGCTCGATAGGCGTCACGTTGTAGTGGTTGATCCAGCAGGTGCCGGCCTCGAGCTTCGCGATGACCCGGTGCGCGCGGTTCAGGTCGTTCGTGAAGACGGCGGCGGAGAGGCCGAACTCGGTCGCGTTCGCGCGGGCGACGACCTCGTCCTCGTCGTCGAACTCGAGCACCGACATCACCGGCCCGAAGATCTCCTCGCGGACGATGGTCATGTCGTCGAGGCAGCCGTCGAATACGGTCGGCTCGACGTAGGAGCCCTTCGCGAGCGCGCCCTCGGTGCGGCGGTTGCCGCCGACGAGAATGCGCGCGCCTTCCTCGCGGCCGCGTGCGATGTAGCCGAGCACCATCTCCATGTGCTCGCCCGAGATGAGGGAGCCCACCTGCGTCGCCGGGTCCATCGGGTCGCCGATCTTCATGGCGCCGACGCGCGCGGCGAGCTTCTTCAGGAACTCGGCTTTCGCCTTGCGGTGGACAAAGACGCGCGTGCCGTTCGAGCAGACCTCGCCCGCGGAATAGAAGTTGCCGAGCAGCGCGCCGGAGACGGCCTGGTCGATCTTCGCGTCGTCGAAGACGATGATCGGCGACTTGCCGCCGAGCTCAAGCGTCACGGCCTTGACCTGGGTCGAGGCGTCGCTCATCACCGCCTTGCCGGTGCCGACGGAGCCGGTCAGCGAGACCTTGCGGATCGCGGGATGACGCGAGAGCGCGCGGCCGGTCGGTGAATGGCCCTGAACGACCTGGAAGATGCCGGCCGGCAGCCCTGCCTCGCGGTAGACCTTTTCGAGTTCAAGCGCCGTGAGCGGCGTAAGGCTCGCCGGCTTGAAGATCATCGCGTTGCCGAAGGCCAGCGCGGGCGCGGATTTCCAGCAGGCGATCTGGATCGGGTAGTTCCAGGCGCCGATGCCGGCGGTGATGCCGATCGCTTCGCGGCGCGTGTAGCCCCAGGCGGCCGGACCGAGGTCGATGTGCTCGCCGGCCGCGCTCTGCGCGAGGGCCGCGAAGTACTCGAGGCATTCCGCCCCCGAGATCACGTCGACGACGCGGGTTTCCTGGATGGGCTTGCCCGTGTCGCGGGTCTCGAGCTCCGCGAGCGCATCGTTCTTCCTGCGCAGGATCTGTGCGGCTTGGCGCAGGATGCGCGCGCGTTCGGCCCCGGCGAGCGCGGCCCAGCCGGGCTGCGCCGCGCGGGCGGCGGCGACCGCGGCCTCGACCTCGGCGGGACCGGCCATGGGGAGCTCGGCGAGCTTTTCGCCGGTCGCGGGGTTCGTGGTGATCAGCAATTCGTCAGACATAGGGAGTTCTGCGAGACTAGCGCGGGTTTCGGGGGGAACGGCGTGCGCAGAGAATGTATCACCGCCGTGGGGGGTCTGCTGCTGGCGGCGCTGGCGTTCGCGGCGCGCGCGGAAGGGGACCCGGCGTCCTGCCGTGTCGTGCGTTTCTCGGACATTGGCTGGACGGACGTCACGGCGACGACGGGCCTCGCGAGCCACCTCGTGCGGATGCTGGGATACCAGCCGGCCGTCACCGTGCTGTCGGTGCCGGTTACCTACGCCTCGCTCAAGAACAGCGACATCGACGTGTTCCTCGGCAACTGGATGCCCGCGCAGGCTGCGGACTTGCAGCCGTACCAGGTCGATGGCTCGGTCGAGGTGATCGGCGCGAACCTCGACGGCGCGAAGTACACCCTCGCCGTGCCGGCCTATCTCTACGACGCGGGACTGCGCGATTTCAGCGACATCAAGCGCTTCGCGCCGGAGCTCAAGCACGAGATCTATGGCATCGAGCCCGGCAACGACGGCAACCGCCTCGTGCTGACATTGATCAAGGAGAACCAGTACGGGCTCGGTGACTTCAAGCTCGTCGAGTCGAGCGAGCAGGGCATGCTCTCGCAGGTCGAGCGGGCGGTCGCCGCGAAGCGGCCCATCGTGTTCTTTGGCTGGGAGCCCCACCCGATGAACACGCGCTTCGACATGCGCTACCTGACCGGCGGCGACTCGAGCTTCGGTCCCAACTACGGCGGCGCCACGGTCTACACCAATGTCCGTGCGGGTTACCTCCAGGAATGCCCGAACGTCGGGCGGCTGGTGCGGAACCTCAAGTTCACGTTGCGCGCCGAGAGCGAGATCATGGCCGGTATCCTCGAGCGCAAGCTCACGCCCGAGGCTGCAGCTGCGGAATGGCTCAAGGCGCACCCCGAGGCGCTGAGGCCCTGGTTCGATGGCGTGACGATGTTCGACGGGGCGCCCGCGCCGCTCGCAGGCGCGGCGAACGCAGCGACCGACGCCAAACCGGCGCGGGGCTTCGAGGCCTGGGTCATGGAGCACAAGATCCCGCTCGGCGCCGCCATCGCGTCCGCCATCGGTTACGTCAAGGGACACGGCAAGGGATTCTTCGCGGGCATCTCGACGGTCATACAGGGGTCGGTGGACGGCGTGAATGCCGCGCTTGCGGCAGTCCCGGGCTTCATCCTGATCCTCCTGGTCGGCGTCATCGCCTGGTTCCTGCATCGCTCGATCGCGCTCGTCGTGTTCGTCGTCGCGAGCCTCTTGTTCATCATGAACCAGGGCTACTGGGCGGCGACGCTCGAGACCCTGTCTCTCGTCTTCGTCTCGGCGCTCTTCTCGACGCTGATCGGCGTGCCGGTCGGCATCGCGGCCGCGCATCGCCCGCGGCTGTTCGCGGCGCTTCGCCCGGTGCTCGACCTGATGCAGACGCTGCCGACCTTCGTGTACCTCATCCCGACGCTCGTGCTGTTCGGGCTCGGAGTGGTGCCGGGACTCATCTCGACCGTGATCTTCGCCGTGCCCGCGCCGATCCGCCTGACGCACCTCGGCATCTCCTCCGTGCCGCGGACGCTCCTCGAGGCCGGCGACGCCTTCGGCGCGACGCCGATGCAGCGCCTGTGGAAGATCGAACTGCCGAGCGCGCGTTCGACGATCCTCGCCGGCGTCACGCAGTGCATCATGCTCTCCCTTTCGATGGTCGTGATCGCCGCGCTCGTCGGCGCCGGTGGCCTTGGCGTGCCGGTCGTGCGCGCGCTCAACAGCGTGCAGATCGACGTGGGATTCGAGGCGGGCATCGCGATCGTGCTGCTCGCGATCATCCTCGATCGCATCAGCCGGCCCGGCCACGGCGGGCCGCCAGAATGAACGCGGCGATCGAGTTCAAGGACGTCGACATCCTTTTCCCGCGCGAGCGCGGCGGCAAGGGCGAGCGCGCCCTGCAGCAGGCGCTTGCGCGCCTCGACGCCGGCGAGAGCCGCGAGGAGATCGCCGCGGCCTGCGGCGTGGTCGTCGGAGTCGCCGGCGCGAGCCTTGCCATCGAGCCCGGCGAGATCTGCGTGATGATGGGACTGTCGGGGTCCGGCAAGTCCACGCTCATGCGCGCGGCGAACGGCCTCAATGCCGTGACGCGCGGGCAGGTGCTTATCAATGACGCGAACGGCCCGATCGACGTCGGCCGTTGCAGCGCCGAGGAACTGCGGCGCCTGCGGCGCGGGCGCATCGCAATGGTGTTCCAGCAGTTCGGCCTGCTGCCCTGGCGCACGGTCGCCGAGAACGTCGGTTTCGGGCTCGAGATCCGCGGCGAGACGCCGGCAGCTCAGAAAGAGAACGTTGCGAAGCAGCTCGAGCTCGTCGGCCTCACGCCCTGGGCTGACCGCCACGTCAGCGAACTCTCGGGCGGCATGCAGCAGCGCGTCGGGCTCGCGCGCGCCTTCGCGACCAACGCCGACATCCTGCTGATGGACGAACCGTTCTCGGCGCTCGACCCGCTCATACGCGACAAGCTGCAGGACGAATTGCTCGCCGTGCAGGCGCGCGTCAAGAAGACGATCCTGTTCGTGAGCCATGACCTCGACGAGGCGCTGCGGCTCGGCGACCGGATCTCGATCATGCGCCACGGCCGCATCGTGCAGACGGGCGCTGCCCAGGACATCGTGCTGCGTCCCGCGGACGACTACGTCGCCGAGTTCGTGCGGCGCATGAATCCGCTCAAGGTGCTGACGGGCGCCATGATCATGCGCGCACGCGAGATGCTGGCGGGCGCGGATGGCATCCTCTTCCTCGACACGGCACGCCGTTATGCGCTGCGGCTGGACCCGGGCCATTTGCCGAGGGAAATACGCCTCGACGGGGCACCTCACCCCTTGCGCGTCGTCGAAGACGAGGACGGCTGCCCCGAGGACGAGCGCGCCATCCTCGTCGCGCCTGCGGCGATGACGCTGCAGTCGCTCATCCACCTGCGCCGGCGCACCGGCCATCCTGTGCTGCTCGCCGAGGGCGGCCGTGTGCTTGGCGTCGTGGGCGAGACCGAGATCATCGGCGCGCTGTCGCCGCGCCAAGCCGCGAGGCCGCCCGCATGATGAAGCCGATTCTTGCCGCCTGCGTACTCGCCCTGGCCTGCGGCTGCGGGCCGGGTCTCACGACCGTCGCGAAAGCAGAGGAGCCTGCCGTGTTCGATCTGCAAGGCCACCGCGGCGCGCGCGGGTTGCGCCCGGAAAATACGCTGGCTGCGTTCCGTCATGCGCTCGAGCTCGGCGTCGCGACACTCGAACTCGACTGCGGCGTGACGCGGGACGGCGTCGTCGTCGTGAGCCACGACTCGGCGTTGAATCCGGACATCACCCGCGGCGCGGACGGGAAGTTCCTTGAGGGCGCCGGAGCGCCGCTCGTCACGCTGACGTATGAGCAGCTCCAGGCGTTTGACGTGGGCAGGCTCCGGCCGGGAAGTGATTACGCCGCCCGGTTTCCGGACCAGCAAGCCGTGGACGGCGAGCGCATCCCGCGGCTCAAGGACCTCTTCGCGCTCGTCGAGAAGAGAGGCAACCGGACCGTGCGCCTCAACATCGAGACCAAGATCGATCCG
>DATBSX010000167.1:0-5431 GCA_036559565.1 Steroidobacteraceae bacterium
CTCGCCGCGCGAGCTCGACCAGGCGCTCGAGCGCGATGCGGGCCAGGCGAACACGAACACCGAATACGACGTCTCGCACATCCTGCTCTCGCTGCCCGAGTCGGCGACGACGGAGGAAATGGCGAAGGTCGAGGACCTTGCGCACGACATCCACCGCCGCGCCCTGCAGGGCGAGGACTTCGGCCAGCTCGCGCTCGCCTACTCGAAGGCGCAGACGGCGCTCGAACGCGGCAAGCTCGGCTGGCGGCGCATGAACCAGCTGCCGCAGTTCATCGGCGAACTGGTCGCCAACATGAAGGCCGGCGACGTCAGCGAGCCGATACGCACGCCGACCGGCTTCCATCTGGTGCGGCTCGACGACACCCGTGGCGGCGACAGCGGCCCGGTCATGGTCGAGCAGATCCACGCGCGCCATATCCTGATGCGCCCGAACGAGGTGCAGGACGACGCGACGACGCGCCAGCGCCTCGAGGCGATCCGCACGCGCATCCTCGCGGGCGAGGACTTCGGCGCGCTCGCGAGCGTCACCTCGGAGGACCCGGGTTCCGCGAGCCGCGGCGGCGACCTTGACTGGAACGTCCCCGGCACCTTCGCCCCCGAGTTCGAGAGCGCCCTTGCGGCGCTCAAGGAGAACGAGATCAGCGAGCCATTCCGCACCCAGTTCGGATGGCATATCGTTCAGCTCCTGGGCCGGCGCACGCATGACCAGAGCGACGAGTTGCGCCGCCAGCGCGTGCTGAGCGCCTTGCGCGAGAGCAAGGTGGACGAGGAGACCGAGCTGTGGCTGCGACGACTGCGCGACGAGGCTTACGTCGAGATCAGGAATCCCTGACCGCGCGGCGCATCATCGTCACGACCGGCGAGCCTGCCGGCATCGGGCCGGACCTCTCGCTCGCCGCCGCCCTCGTCGACTGGCCGTGTGAACTCGTCTTCGCGGCGGACCCGGCGCTCCTCGCGGCGCGCGCCGAACAGCTTCGCATTTCGCTGCGGCCCACCGAATGGATTGAAGGAGCGCGGCCGGTGCCGCACCGCGCCGGCACCCTGCCGGTGCTCGAATCGAAGCTCGCCCGCGAGGCGTCGCCCGGCCGGCCGGATCCCGTCAATGCGCGCTATGTGCTCGCGACGATCGATGCGGCGGCCGAGGGTTGCCTCGCCGGGCGCTTCGACGCGATGGTGACCGGCCCGGTCCAGAAATCCTCGATTAACGACGCCGGCATTCCCTTCCAGGGCCACACGGAATACCTCGCCGCGAAGGCCGGCGGCGCACATCCCGTAATGTTGCTGGTCGCCGGGACGCTGCGCGTCGCGCTCGCGACCACGCACTTGCCGCTGGCGGACGTATCCCGCCATCTCACGCGCGAGTCGCTCGAGCAGACGCTCGTCGTGCTCGAACGCGGGCTGCGCGAGTCGCTTCGCATCGAGGCGCCGCGCATCCTCGTCTGCGGGCTCAATCCGCATGCCGGCGAAGGTGGACACCTCGGCCGCGAGGAAATCGAGGTCATCGCGCCCATCATCGCGGCGCTGCAGGCGCAGGGCCTGGCGTTGACGGGACCCGTGCCGGCGGACACGGCGTTCACGCCGGCCTCGCTCGCGAATACCGACGCAGTCCTCGCGATGTACCACGACCAGGGGCTGCCGGTGATCAAGCACACCGGATTCGGCCACGGGGTCAATGTGACCCTCGGCCTGCCGTTCCAGCGCGCATCCGTGGATCACGGCACGGCGCTCGACCTCGCCGGGACCGGCCGCGCGGACCCGGGCAGCCTGTTCGAGGCGATCCGGCTTGCCGAGCGCCTGGGGGCGGGTGGCGGAACCCGGGGATGATCCGCGCGCGCAAGCGCTTCGGCCAGCATTTCCTGCATGACCCGGGCGTCCTCGCGCGAATCGTCGCGGCGATCGACCCGAAGCCCGGCGAGCGTGTCGTCGAGATCGGCCCGGGGCGCGGGGCGCTGACCTTTCCCCTCCTCGAGCGCTGCAAGCGCCTCGAGGTCATCGAGATCGACCGCGACCTCGCCCGGCTGCTTCGCGAGCGCGCGGCAGGGGCTGGCGAGCTCATCGTCCATGAGGCCGACGTGCTCGACGTCGACTTCGCCGCCTTGCACGGCGGCGGACCGCCGCTTCGCGTCTGCGGCAACCTGCCGTACAACATCTCGACGCCGCTGCTCTTTCACCTGCTCGAATCGCGCGCCGCCATCGCCGACATGCACTTCATGCTTCAGAAGGAGGTCGTCAATCGCATCGTCGCGCCGCCCGGCGGCAAGACCTACGGGCGCCTGACCGTAATGCTCGCCGCGGCCTGCCGGACGGAAAGGCTGTTCCAGGTCGGCCGCGGCGCGTTCCAGCCGCCGCCTGCGGTGGATTCCGCGGTCGTGCGGCTCGTGCCGCACGCGGCGGATCCGTTCCCGTTGCCGGACCCGGAGCGCTTTGCGCGCGTCGTCGCGGCCGCTTTCTCGATGCGGCGCAAGACGCTCAGGAACTCGCTGCGCGGCCTCATCGACGGCTCGCAGTTCGCCGCGGCCGGCATCGACGCCGGCCGACGCCCCGAGACGCTTGCTCCCGCCGAGTTCGCGAGCCTGGCGGCGCTATAATGGCGGCATGACCCAGTACCGCCGGATCCTGCTCGTCGTGGACCTCGGTGAACAATGCGAGGCCGTCGGCGCGCGCGCACGCGACATCGCGGCGATGACGGGCGCCGAGCTCTCGGTGTTGCACGTCGTCGAGTACGTCCCGGTCGAACCGATGGGCGAGACGCTCCTGCCCGCCGTGCAGATCGAGGAAGAGCTCGTGCAGCGCGCGACGACGAAGCTCGCCGAGTTCGCCGACAAGCTCGGCATCCCCGCCTCGCGGCGCCAGGTCACGGCCGGCAACATCAAGGCCGAGATCGTCCGCGCGGCCCAGGACCAGAAAGCCGACCTCATCGTGCTCGGCAGCCGCGAGCGGCGCGGCCCCTCGATCCTCGTCAACTTCACGGAAGACACCGTGCTGCATGCCGCTCCCTGCGACGTGCTGGCTGTCCGTCTGCGCTAGGCCGGGCATGGACGAACCCGCGGAAAACAACATCTCCGTCGACGTCGATACGCGTTACCTCGAGGACCAGTCGGATCCCGCGGAAAACCGCTACGTGTTCGCCTACACGATCACGATCCGCAATCGCGGCTCCGTGCCGGCGAAGCTGCTGAGCCGCCATTGGCTCATCACCGATGCGGACGGCAAGGTGCAGGAGGTCCGCGGCGAGGGCGTGGTCGGCGAGCAGCCGCACCTGATGCCCGGCCAGGGATTCCGCTACACGAGCGGCGCCGTGCTGGAGACGCCGGTCGGCTCGATGCAGGGCGCCTACCAGATGCTCGCGGACAACGGCGTGCAGTTCGACGCGCCGGTCCCGGCATTCACGCTCGCGATACCCGGCAAGATCCACTAGCCCGCCGTGGCCCTCTACGCGATCGGCGACCTGCAGGGCTGCCACGCACCGTTCATGTCGCTGCTCGAGCGGATCCGCTTCGACGCGGGCCGCGACCGGCTCTGGCTCACCGGCGACCTCGTCAACCGTGGACCCGCCTCGCTGGCGGCGTTGCGCGCCGTGAAAGCGCTCGGGCGCGCCGTCACGGTCGTGCTCGGCAACCACGACCTGCACCTGCTCGCGATGGCCTTCGCGCCGAAGACCGTGCGAAAGCGCGAGCGCGACCTCGAAGCCATCCTCGATGCACCGGATGCCTCGGAGCTCCTCGCGTGGCTCGCCTCGCGCCCGCTCATGCACCGCGAGAGCGGCATCGAATGGACGCTCGTCCACGCGGGCCTGCCGCCGCAGTGGACGCTCGAACTCGCCCTGCGCTGCGCGCGCGAAGTCGAGCAGGCGCTGCGCAGGGATCCCGCCGGATTCCTGACGGACATGTACGGCGACGAGCCGGACCGCTGGTCGCCGGAACTCGAGGGCGTGGAGCGCCTGCGATTCACCGTGAACTGCCTGACTCGGCTGCGGCTCGTCGACCGCAAGGGCCGTCTCGTGCTGTCGCACAAGGGCACGGTCGAGGATGCGCCGGCGGGCACCGTGCCGTGGTTTCGCCACCCGGAGCGCGCGACACGGAATGACGCCTTCGTGTTCGGGCACTGGTCGGCCCTCGGCTACCTGGCGGAGCCGGGGTTGCGCTGCCTCGACACCGGATGCGTCTGGGGCGGCGCGCTGACTGCGCTTCGGCTCGATCGCGAGGAGGAGCCCGTCAGCCTGCCATGCGGCAAGCCGAAGCGGGCCGCCGGCTGATCAGTGGTTCAGGGCCTGGGCGGTGTCGACCGACTGCACGCCGGTCAGCACTTCGAAGCGCAGGTCGATGCGGTTGCCCACGAGCTGGTGCGGGATGCAGTTGATGCCGCCCTGCAGGTCGCGCGTCAGGAACTTCGGCAGGACGCGGTCGCGGAAGAGTTCGACGAGCTCGCAGTCGCCCATCTCGAGGCCCTTCGGCGAGTCGCGCTTGATGGTGACGGCCTTCCAGACGCCGAGCACCGGATCGCCGACGTCCTTGTCGCCCTGCTTCGGGATGGTCGGCGCCCAGAACGTGATCTTGAGCCGCGGGAAATCGGCGACCTTCTGGTAGCCGAATTCGCAGCCGCGCTCGAGGATCTTCACGTCGTCGCGCACGCCCATGTGCTTGAGCAGCAGCTTGACCTTGCTCTTCATGCCGCTACAGGTGTAGCGCGTCGTGAATCCCATGTACTGGAGATCCACCTCGTGCCTGGTCCACGCGGCGGGTTCCTCGGCTGGCTGGCTTTCGTCCGCGATTGCGGGCAGCGCGGCGAGCAGGGCAAGGCTCAGGAATGAGGCGCGAAGCGCCATCAGGAGGCTCCTTTCAGGTTCCGTAACTCAGACCCGGGGGCGGCCTGTCCGGTTCCATCGGGTGACTATAATTACATGATCAGCGCCACGAGCGACACGATGAACGTCATGCGATTCGAGGCCCAGGGCAGGCGGCTGCGGGTCGACTTTTCCAAACCCGCTTGCATCGCGATTCCCCTGGATTTCGCGGGCCCGCAGGCATCCTGCTTCGGCGCGCCGCGGGCCTCCGCCCGCCCGCTCGAAGCCGGCGACTTTGTGGGCGACACCCGATCCGGCGGCAGCTGCAACTGCGAGATCCTGACTTTGGCGCCGCATTGCAATGGCACGCACACCGAATGCGTCGGTCACGTCACCCTGGATCGCGTCGCCGTCAGCGAACGCCTGCCGGGCGGCCTCGAACTCGCGCTCCTCGTCACGATTGCGCCTGCGGCCGCAGCCGATTCGGCCGAAGACAGCGTTCCCGCGCCCGTGCCTGATGATCGACTCGTGACCGCCGCCGCGCTGCGCAAGGCATTTGACCAATACGATGGACCCGTGCCCTCTGCGCTGATCGTGCGAACGGCAGGCAGCAAGGATCCTCACCACGCGTACAGCGGCCCGGCGCCC
>DATBSX010000168.1:0-6667 GCA_036559565.1 Steroidobacteraceae bacterium
GCGACTTTTCCGTCCGGATGGCAGGCGATCAGACCGGCATCGTCGGCAAGATCGCCGACACCTTCAACGACATCGTCGCCGCCAACGAACGCATGGCGCAGCAGCTCGAGCGGGTCGGGCAGGTGGTCGGTCGCGAAGGCAAGACCCGGCAGCGCGTAAAGTTCGCGCTTTCAAACGGCGCATGGGGCGAGATGGAAGTGTCGGTCAATACGCTGATCGACGATTTGCTGTGGCCAACGACGGAAGTGACGCGTGCGGTCGGCGCGGTGGCGCAGGGCGATCTGCTGCAGACCGTGCGCCTCGAGGTGGATGGCCGTCCGCTAAAGGGCGAGTTCCTGCGTTCGGCGAACATCGTTAACCGAATGATCAAGCAGTTGAGCGTGTTCACTTCGGAAGTGACGCGCGTCGCGCGCGAGGTGGGCACGGAAGGCAAGCTCGGTGGCCAGGCCATCGTCCCCGGCGTCGCCGGCACCTGGAAAGACCTCACCGACAACGTCAACGTCATGGCCGCAAACCTGACGAACCAGGTGCGCGGAATCGTAAAGGTCGTGACCGCGGTCGCGAACGGCCAGCTGCGACAGCGCCTGACGGTTGAATCGAAGGGCGAGGTAGCCGCGCTTGCAGACACCATCAACAGCATGACGGCGACGCTTGCGACATTCGCGGAGCAGGTGACGACGGTAGCGCGCGAAGTGGGCGTGGAGGGGCGCCTCGGCGGCCAGGCGAACGTGCCGGGCGCGGCCGGCACTTGGAAAGACCTCACGGCCAACGTGAACCTCCTCGCCGCGAACCTGACCACGCAGGTGCGCGCGATCGCCGAGGTCGCGACCGCGGTCACCAAGGGCGACCTCACGCGGTCGATCCAGGTCGACACCCGCGGCGAGGTCTCGGACCTCAAGGACAACATCAACGCGATGATCGGCAACCTGCGCGGCACCACCGAGCGCAATACCGAGCAGGACTGGCTGAAGACGAACCTCGCGAAGTTCAGCCGCATGATGCAAGGCCAGCGCGACCTGACGACGGTGGCCGAGATGCTGCTGTCGGAGCTCGCGCCGCTCGTGAACGCACACCAGGGCGTCATGTACCTCGTCGCGAGGGACGATGACGGCGAGCGCTTGAAGCGCCTGGCCGGTTACGCCGACCTGCCGGATGCGGGCGAGTCGCGCGCGTACCGCTTCGGCGAAGGCCTCGTCGGCCAGTGCGCGAAGGAGCGCCAGCGCATCCTGCTCACGGAGATCCCGCCGGACCTGATCCAGGTGCACTCCGGCCTCGCGGTCGCGCGCCCCAGCAACATCATCGTGCTGCCCGTGTTGTTCGAGGGCCAGGTCAAGGCCGTCATCGAGCTCGCCTCGCTCGGCGAGTTCACGCCCTCGCACCTGGCATTCCTCGAGCAGCTCACCGGCAGCATCGGCGTCGTGCTGAACACGATCGAGGCCACGATGCGGACGGAAGGGCTGCTGCTGCAGTCGCAGCAGCTCGCCGGCGAGCTGCAGACGCAGCAGAAGGAGCTGCAGCAGACGAATGACGAACTCGCGACCAAGGCGCGGCTGCTCGCCGAGCAGAACGTGGAGGTGGAGCGCAAGAACAAGGAGATCGAGTTCGCACGCCGGGCGGTCGAAGAGAAGGCTGCCGAGCTTGCGCTGACGTCGCGGTACAAGTCCGAGTTCCTCGCGAACATGTCGCATGAGCTGCGCACGCCGCTCAACAGCATCCTGGTGCTCGGCCAGCAGCTCGCCGAGAACGCGGACGGCAACCTGACCGACCGCCAGACGGAATTCGCCCGCACGATCCATGGCGCCGGCACGGACCTCCTGAACCTGATCAGCGACATCCTCGACCTCTCGAAGATCGAGTCCGGAACGGTGACCGTCGAATCCGAGGAAATCCCGTTTGCGCACCTGCGCGAGACGATCGAGCGCACGTTCCGGCACGAGGCGGAAGCACGCGAACTCGCGTTCACCACGGACTTCGCGCCGAACCTCGGGCGCGCGATCACGACGGATGCGAAGCGCCTGCTGCAGGTCGTCAAGAACCTGCTGTCGAACGCCCTGAAGTTCACGGCGGATGGTGCGGTGCGGCTGCAGGTCGGAATTGCGACCGGCGGCTGGAGCGCCGATCACCCCGTCCTCAGCAAGGCGCAGACCGTGGTCGAGTTCGCCGTGCACGACACCGGCATCGGCATCCCGGCGGAGAAGCAGAAGATCATCTTCGAGGCCTTCCAGCAGGCAGATGCCGGCACGGCGCGCAAGTACGGCGGAACCGGCCTGGGGCTGGCGATCAGCCGCGAGCTGGCGCAGCTGCTCGGCGGCGAGATTCGCCTGCAGAGCAAGCCGGGTCGCGGCAGCACCTTCACCCTGTACCTGCCGCTCAAGTACACGGGGCCGGCCGTGCCGGGCGGCGGGGAGGAAGGGGAGACCGTGCGCATGCCCGCCGCGCACCCGCAGATCGTGCTGCCGGCGCCGCGCATCGAGCAGGTCACGGACGATCGCGAGGACATCCAGCCCGACGACACCGTGCTGCTGATCGTCGAGGACGATCCGCACTACGCGCGCGTGCTGCTGAACCTCGCGCGCGACCGCGGCTTCAAGGGCCTCGTCGCGCGCACCGGCGCGGACGCGATCGCGCTGGCGCGCAAGCACACGCCGACGGCCATCTCGCTGGACGTTTTCCTGCCGGACATGCTGGGCTGGACGGTGCTCTCCGAGCTCAAGCGCGATGTGGCCACCCGCCACATCCCGGTGCAGATCGTGACGATCGAGGAGGAGCGCCAATACGGCCTCGAGCGCGGCGCATTCTCCTATCTCAACAAGCCGCTGACGACGGACGGCCTGAAAGACGCGTTCGACCGCCTGAAGGGATTCGCGGAGCCGCGGGTGCGCGAGCTCCTGGTCGTCGAGGACGATCCGCGCGAGCAGACGAGCGTCGTCGAGCTGCTCGGGCACGACGACGTCAACATCACCACGGCCGGCACCGGCGCCGAGGCGCTGGGCTTCCTGCGCTCGCGGCCCTTCGATTGCGTGGTGCTCGACCTCAAGCTCCCGGACATGTCGGGCTTCGACCTGCTCACGGAGATCCAGGGCGAGGAGTCGCTCAAGGACATGCCGATCGTCGTTTTCACGGGCCGCGAGCTGACGGCCGAGGAAGAGGCGGAGCTGCGGAAGAAGGCGAAGAGCATCGTGGTCAAGGGCGTCCGCTCGCCGGAGCGGCTGCTGGACGAGACCGCACTCTTCCTGCACCGCATGGTCGAGAAATTGCCGCCCGCCAAGCAACGGATGCTCGAGAGCCTGCACGACACCGACGAGGCCCTGCTCGGCAGGAAGGTCCTCGTGGTCGACGACGACGTGCGGAACATTTTCGCGCTGTCGAGCCTGCTCGAGCGCCACGGCATGTCGGTCGCGAGCGCGACCACGGGCCAGGAGGCGATCAACCAGATCGACACCCAGCCCGACCTCCAGATCGTGCTGATGGACATCATGATGCCGGAGATGGACGGCTACGAGACGATGCAGCGAATCCGCAAGGATGCCCGCTATCGCCGCCTGCCGATCATCGCGCTGACGGCGAAGGCGATGAAGGGCGACCGGGAGAAATGCCTCGAGGCCGGCGCTTCCGACTACATCGCAAAGCCGGTCAACACGAAGGAGTTGCTGTCGCTCGTCCGCATGTGGCTGCATCGCTGAGCCCGGGAAGCTGCGCATGGTCACGAGGGAAGCGGTCGACATCCTGCTGGTGGACGACCAGCAGTCTCGCCTCCTGACGTACGAGGCGATCCTGGGGCCGCTCGGCCACCGGCTCGTCACTGCATCGTCAGGCGTCGAAGCGCTCCAGCGGCTCATGGAGCGCGAGTTCGCCGTGATCCTGCTCGACGTCAGCATGCCGGGGATGGACGGCTTCGAGACGGCGCGCCTGATCCACGACCATCCGCGCTTCGAAGGCACGCCGATCATCTTCGTGACCGGCGTCCACGTGAGCGAGCTCGACCGGCTGAAGGGGTACAGGCTCGGCGCGGTGGATTACGTCTACGTGCCCGTGGTTCCGGAGATCCTGCGCAGCAAGGTCGCCGTGCTCGTCGAGCTGCATTCCCAGCGCATGGAGTTGCAGCGCCTCAATGCGTCACTGTCGCAGGCGAACGCGGAGCTCGATGCGGCCAACCAGGAACTTCAGCGCGAAAAAGCCCGTGAGCTCGCCAACCTCAACCGGAGCCTCGAGGAGGCAAACCGCGAGCTCGCCGCCGGCAACGAAAAGCTGATGCGGGAGATCGCCGAGCGGCGTCGCGCACAGCAGGAGCTCCTGGAGGCGGACCACCGCAAGGACGACTTCCTCGCGATCCTGGGGCATGAGCTGCGCAATCCGCTCGCGCCGATCCGCATCGCAATCGCGATCCTGCAACGGCACGGGCCGGACGATCCGGCGCTGGTCCGCATGCGCGACCTGATCGACCGCCAGGTGCAGCACATGACGCGGCTCATCGACGACCTGCTGGACGTGTCCCGGATCACCCAGGGCAAGATCAACCTGAAACCGGCGCCGCTCGACGTCGGCGTGGTCGCAAGGCAGGCCCTCGAGACCAGCATGCCGATGATCAACACGCGCAAGCACCAGGTCGTCGTCAGCATTCCCGACGAGCCGCTGCACGTGAACGGCGACACGGTGCGGATCGCGCAGGTCATCGGCAATCTCGTCAGCAACGCGGCCAAGTACACGCCCGACGGCGGGCGGATCGAGCTGCAGCTGGGCTCCGCGGACGGATTCGTGACAATCGCCGTGCGCGACAACGGCATCGGCATTGCACAGGAATACCTGTCGCACGTGTTCGACCTCTTCGGCCAGGTGCGCAATCCGCGGCCGCACACCCACGAAGGACTCGGCATCGGCCTGGCGCTCGTGCAGCGCATCGTCGAGATGCACCGGGGACAGGTCGAGGCACGCAGTGCGGGTGAGAACCTCGGCAGCGAGTTCGTCGTGCGGCTGCCGCTGCTCGAGCCGTCAGCGGGCGCGGCGGACGATCCTGCGGTCCGGCCACCGGCCGCTGCCGGACTGTCGGGTCGCCGCATCCTCGTGGTCGACGATTCCGAGGATTGCCGCGACAGCCTCGCGACGATGTTGCAGCTCGACGGCAACGAGGTGCGCACGGCCGCGGACGGGGCGGCTGCCCTGGAGGTCGCTGCAAGCTTCGAGCCGGAGATCGTGCTGCTCGACATCCGCATGCCGGTCATGGATGGCTACGAGGCCGCGCGGCGGTTGCGCGCGGAACCGCACGGCAAGGACGTGGTGCTGATCGCCCTCACGGGCTGGGGGCAGCAGGAGCATCGGGAACGGTCACGGCTGGCAGGATTTGATGCACATCTGACCAAGCCGCTCGATCACGGCGAGCTCTCGAGGCTGATCATGTCTCTCACGCATCGGGAACAGCCGGCCAGCGTGACGGCGGCCTGACCGCACTCGGCGGAATCACTGGCGCTGCGCGCCGCTTGAAAAGTCGGGATTGAAGCCGGGCGAGCCGTAGGGCAGTGTGGCGCGCTACGCGCCATACTGCCCCGTGAAGAACATCACGCGCCCATTTTTTCGCTTCTCGTTCGCGATGCAGGTCGCATGCGCGCTGGTCGCCTGCGGCGGCCGCCCGGACATGGCCGAGATCGTGCTGTGCACCGGCTCGAAGGTCGCGGTGCGCGGCGCAGGCAGCACGCTGACGGCCGGCGCGACGTCGCTCACGACGCGCAGCTACGTCGTGGACGACTTCGACCTCGTCATCGAGCTGATACCGCGCTTCCAGCGATGGAACGGGAACCTCGGCCTCTATCGTCCCGCCGGGAAAGGCGATACGCACACGATCCTCGAGGAAGGGCAGCAGTTCTTCTCCAACGAGGAGGACCTCTACCAGTGGATCGCCTGGGCGCGGCGCTGGGGCGGTGAGTTGCGCTACACGTCCGATGGCCTGCTGATGCGATGGCAGGTCCGCCATCGCGGCGCGGAGGAGATTGGGCCCAAGCGCTCGCTGAACGTGGATGTGGTCCAGCTCATGCTGCGCGGGCGCAAGCCCCACGCGCTACAAGGCGCGGATGACGCCGCGTTCACGATCACGAATGCGAAGAGCGGCTGCGTCGTCGGCGCGGCCATGCACTCGACTTATGTCGCGAGCGAGCCGGCGCGGATAGCCGGGCGCGCGTATTCGGGATGGGCGCGCGACGTGATGAAGGCGCACGAGATCACTTACGACCAGGTCGAGGACCGGATCGCGCACGGGCGGGCCCGCACGGCCGCGGACATCACGACCTATTCGCCGCAGCCCGGCGGCAAGGACTGGCGGCAATCCTATGTCGTGCAGGTGGATCGCACGGGCAAGGTCATCCTCGTTTTCTACTGAAGGCCGCCAAGCGCGTAGACTCCGCGGCTGTGGCGGAAGAAGCCGAGTCGCGAAAGCCCCTGAGATCCCGCCCGGTCATGCGCCGGCGCGGCCTGCCATTCCAGGCGCGCATCGTGCTCCTCACCCTCGCGGGTGGATTGCCAGCGCTTCTCACCGCATTCCTGCTGCTGCGCGATGCGCCGATCGCGGATTCCGTGCATCGCCTCGTCATCGTCCTGCTGATCGGCGCCTGGGTCGGCTTCGCGATCGCGGTGCACAGCGCTACGGTCGAGCCGCTGCGCTCGATCGCGAACCTGCTCG
>DATBSX010000169.1:0-1740 GCA_036559565.1 Steroidobacteraceae bacterium
TGAACTCGTCGCGGCCAGGCCCCAGCTGATTGTGGTGACCGGAACGAGTGAAGCGGTGGCCGCGGCCCGCGCGACGACTACGATTCCCATCGTCATGATCCACGGCAGCTACGATCCGGTCGAACTCGGGCTCGCGCAGAGCCTCGCGCGGCCGGGACGCAACCTGACGGGCATGATCTCGACCATTCCGGGGTTTTCCGCGAAAGCGCTGGAGTTTCTGATCGAGGTGCTGCCGAACGCCAAGCGCATCGGCGTCCTCGCCAATCCCGCCGCCTCGCATTTTGTCGCGTTCATGAAGGAACTGGAAGGCGTTGCGGCCGCCAAGCGCATCACGCTGCTGCCGATTTCCGAAGCGAAGGGTCCGCGCGAGATCGACGCGGCGCTTGCAGCTATTGCAGCGGCCAAGCCGCAGGCAATGATCGTTCACCATGACGCGCTTTTTTTCATCCAACGCCAGCGCATCATTGATTTTTGCGCGCGCGCGCGACTGCCTGCGATGTATCGGTTTACAGAGGATGTCGAAGCCGGGGGGCTGATGAGTTACGCCGCGCAATATCGCGAGTTGTACGCGCGCGCCGCGATATTCGTCGAAAAGATTCTCAAAGGGTCAAAGCCGGGCGATATCCCGATCGAGCAACCGACCCGCTTCGGACTGTGGATCAACCTGAAGACGGCCGAAGTCCTCGGCCTGAGAATTCCGCAGGCCGTGCTGCTGCGCGCCGACCGGGTGATCGAATAGGCGCCTGGTTCAGGTGCTAGCGGTTCAGTCGAGCTTCAGGCCGATCTGCCGGATCACGCGGCCCCAGGCGTCGTGGAGTTCGCGCACGATGGCGGCGAATTCCTGCGGCGAGGTGCCGGTGGGTTCGGTACCGCCTTGCACCAGGAACTCCGAGACTTCCGGCAAGCGGACGATTTTCACCAGTTCCGTGTTCAGCCGTTGCAGCGTCGCGGCCGGCATGTTTCCCGGGCCGAACACGCCGAGGTATCCGACCACGGCGCCCACGGCGGGGTAACCCTGCTCGCCCATCGTCGGCACCCCGGGCGCGCTCGCCAGGCGGTTCGGCCCGGATATCGCGAGCATGCGGACGCGCCCGGTCTTGGCATTCGCGATGGCGGTGGCCGGCCCGTCGAACATCAGCTGCACGCGGCCCGAAAGCAGGTCCTTGATGGCGTCGCCGCTGCCCTTGTAGGGAACGTGGACGAGGTCGATGTTCGCCTCCATCTTGAGCAGCTCGCCCTGCAGGTGGGACGAAGAGCCGGGGCTGAACGAGGCGAAGTTGAGCTTGCCGGGATTGGCCTTCGCATGGGCGACGAGTTCGCGCACGTTCGTCGCGGGCACCGATTCATGCACCACGAGGATGTTGCTCGCGCGCGCGACCTGGGTGATCGGCGTGAAATCGCGGAAGGCGTCGTAGGGAATCTTGCTGAACAAGTGCGGCGCCTGGGTGTGCGTCACGCTGAAGGTGTAGAGCAGCGTGTAGCCGTCGGGTGCCGCGCGCGCCACCTCCTGCGCGCCGATGATGGTGCTCGCTCCGGGCTTGTCGTCCACGACGACCGGCACACCGAGCGCGTCACCGAGCCGCGCGCCGATGAACCGCGCCTGCAAATCGGTGGTGCCGCCCGGCGGCGTCGGCACGACGATGCGGATAGTCTTGCCGGGGGCCGGGAACCCCTGGGCGCCGGCGGCGGCGCAGAATAGGAAAGCGACGCCAACGACGCAGCCATGCATCAACCGATCCA
>DATBSX010000170.1:0-13180 GCA_036559565.1 Steroidobacteraceae bacterium
CGGAGCGCCCGCGGGTTCGAGTGCGAGAAGATGACGGGCCGGTCGGTCGAATCCAGGATTTCGCGAGAGCTTCGATAGCCCGTATGCGAGCAGCACTTGATCATCCCGACGCGATCCATCTCGGCGAGGATCGCGCGCCCGAGATCCGTGAGCCCCTCGTCCTCGGGGTCGTGGCATCCGCTGGCCGCGAGGTTGCGGCGGTTATAGACCATGAGCATCCAGCGCACGCCGATGTCGTAGAGGAACTCGACGAGCGAGACCTGCGGGCCGAGCGCCTGCACGCCCTCGACGTCCATGCAGACCGCGAGCCGGTCGCTGGTTTTGGCGGCCCGAAGGTCGGCCGTCGTCCGGCCGAGCAGGTACCGGTCGGGGTGCGCCTTCACGAAGTGCCGGATGCTCGCCGCGGTCCGGATCATGCGCTCGAGCGGCACGAGGCTGTCGCCGATGTTCACCGTGACGACGTCGGCCCCGGCATCGCGGTAGCGTGCGAGCCCGGGCAGGTACTCGTCGATGTCCCGCAGCGGGAGGCAGGCGTGATTGTCCCAGACGAGGCCGGCCTGATTCATAATGGCCGCATT
Source organism: Steroidobacteraceae bacterium (assembly GCA_036559565.1). Classification (GTDB taxonomy): domain Bacteria; phylum Pseudomonadota; class Gammaproteobacteria; order Steroidobacterales; family Steroidobacteraceae; genus SCUD01. Next base: position 579 of record DATBSX010000170.1, read on the forward strand.
CTAGGTGAAACACTCCGGAGCCAACGATGAAGATTTCGATGTATGACGCGGCCGTGAAGACGGGCCTGCGCATGATGACGAACCTCGGCGCGATCCTCGAGAAAGCGGCGCAGCATGCCGAGGCGAAGAAGATCGACCCAGCGGTCTTCGTGGGCGCCCGGCTTGCGCCCGACATGTTCCCGCTCTCGCGCCAGGTTCAGATCGCATCCGACACGGCCAAGATCGGCGCCGCGCGGCTCGCCGCCATCGAGGCGCCCGCATTCGAAGACAACGAGAAGACACTGCCCGAGCTGATCGAGAGGACGCGGAAGACCGTGGAATTCCTGAAGACGCTGAAGCCTGCGCAGTTCGAGGGCGCCGAGGACCGCATGATCCGCTGGAGTTCGCCGAGGGCCGGCGAGCGCTCGATGATCGGCCTGTCCTACGCGCTGCACCAGGTGCTGCCGAACGTGCATTTCCACTGCACGACGACCTATGACATCCTGCGCCACAACGGCGTCGAACTCGGGAAGATGGATTACCTGGGGCGCGAGCCACCGGCCTGAACAGGGCACAAGATTGAGATCGCGTTTCAAATCCCGTTGGGTTGCCGGGCTGCTGCTGCCGGCAATCCTGTTTCGCGCACTGATTCCGGTGGGATTCATGCCGGCGCTGGATGGCGCCGGCGCCATGAGCGTCCATTTTTGCGACGGGATGGTCCAGGCGCCGGCAGACAAACCGGCCAAGCCGGGACACGAACTGCGCAAGTGCCCCTATGCCGCGTCCTCGAGCCCGGCTCCGCCACTGGCCTTCATTGCGCTCTCGCCAGATACATTTGTTGTTCGGCCAGTACAGGCCTTCCTGTCAGGCCGCGCAGCCGTTCCGACGATTGTTCGAGTCCAGGCGCCCCGCGCACCTCCCGCTCTCGGCTGATTCGCGCGAACCGGTCGTGCGGATCTCCGGCTACCGCCGGCATCCGCCGCGTTGGTGAACCTGATTCGGGAGTGACCGACATGATCTACTTGAATCGGCTTGGTGCCGTGATTCTCGGCGCCGTATTCGCCGTCCCCTCGTGGGGCTGCTCCATCTGCCGCTGTGGCGATCCTACGTTTAACGCCCTGGGCCACGAGGGTGTCGCGCAGACGGGCCTGCGGCTCGCGCTGGACTGGGACCAGCTTGAGAAGTCGCAGGGATCGCCTGACGAGGAATTCTCGTCAGTTCGCGAGGAGCGCCTCACATTTCTGGCTGCCTACGGCATATCGGACCGCTTTGGCGTGTTTGTGCGGTTGCCGTATAGCAATCGCAAACTCTCGGAAACCCAAGATGGCGAGGTAGAGAAATCGACGGCATCCGGCCTCTCGGATCCCGAAATCTACGGCCAGGTCCGTCTGTGGTCGTCCAGGTTCGAAGGCGATGTCGGTACCCGCTCGAGCGTCTACGCCATCTTCGGCGTGAAGACCGATTGGGGCGACAACGAAGCCTCGAGCGGCGGTGAGCGGCTGGATGAGCACGTGCAGCCAGGCACCGGATCAACCGACTGGTTCGCCGGCCTGTCGGGTTCCTACCAGATCGACCCGCATTCGGCGCTCTTTGCTTCGGCCCAGTACCGACACACCGGCCGCAACGATTTCGGATACCAGTACGGGCGAGTCACGCTGCTCAATCTTGCCTATGAGCGAAAATTCAGCGCGCGGTGGGATGGCGTCATCGAGGCCAATTTCCGAAATTCCGGGCGGGATGAGATCGACGGCAGCGGCGTTACGGATCCGGACACGGGGGGCTCGATCGCCTATCTGACGCCGCACCTGCTGTTCGATGCGGGTGGCGGGTGGGTATTGAGGGTTTCGGCGCAATTCCCGCTGTCGGACTCAGGCTTGAACGGGACCCAGCACGAACAGACTGTGCTGAATGTTGGCGTGACGCGCCTTTTCGGGAAGTAGTCGCTGCCCGGCGAATCCGTCAGGACGTCGACATGCTTCCGAAGCGCCCGCTCTGGAAGTCGGCGAAGGCCGCCGCGATCTCGCGTTCGCTGTTCATGACGAAGGGGCCGTAGCCGACCACCGGCTCCGCGATCGGCTCACCCGCGAGCACGAGCGCGGCGAGGTCGCCTTCGGCGGTGATCGTGAACTCGCCGCCCTCGCGCGCGAGCTGCGCGATCTGGGACGGCCCGGCCGGGTCGCTGCCATTGATGAGCGCGCGTCCCTGCATCGGCACGACCGCGGTCGTGTGGCCTTCGGGCGTCTTGAGCGTCACGGTCTTGCCCGCCGCGATCCGCAGGTCCCAGACCTCGATCGGCGTGAAGGTGCTCGCGGGCCCCTTCCTGCCGTCGTAATCGCCCGCGATGACACGCAGCGTCCCGGCGTCGTTGTCGAGTGCGATCCGCGGGATCGAGGCATCGAGGATCGTCTGGTAGCGCGGCTGCGCCATCTTGTGCCGCGCGGGCAGGTTCACCCAGAGCTGCATCATGGACATCATCCCGCCCTCGCGGGTGAATCGCTCAGAGTGGAACTCCTCGTGCAGGATCCCGGACGCGGCCGTCATCCACTGCACGTCGCCGGGCCCGATTCGCCCGCCGTTGCCCGTGGAGTCGCGATGTTCGAGCTCGCCTGAGTAGACGATGGTCACAGTCTCGAACCCGCGGTGGGGATGCACGCCGACCCCGCGGCGCCGCGCGGCCGGATCGAAGTGCCGCGGCGCCGCATAGTCGAGCATCAGGAACGGGGAGAGCGCCTCGCGGCCGAGGCCGTCGTAGGAGAAGATCGAGCGGACGGGAAAGCCATCGCCGACCCAGTGGGGCGGGGCGGCTTCGTGCACGGCAAGTACCTTGCGCATCGCCGGTTTCCTCTATTCTCGCGTCGTCGTGATCGTGGCGCCGGCGCTCACGGTCTTCGTGACCGGCGTCTTCCCGGCGATCTCGAGCAGTCTGTCCCATTGCGCCGATTCGAGCGGCGCATGGGACGACAGCCGGCGCGCGATGAAGGTGTTGCCGTCTTCGTCCTTGTGCAGCGTGAGCGCGACGCGGAGCGGTTCGATTGCCCAGCCCTTGCGGTCGGCGTACATCTTGAGCGTGATCGCGGTGCAGGCCCCGAGGCCCGCGAGCAGCAGGTTGTAGGGTGCGGGACCGCCATTCTGTCCGCCCGCTCCGACGGATTCATCGGCCGCCAGCGTGAAGCCGCCGGTCTCGATGACCTGGGTGTAGTTGGGGCCGGTCGGTGCGACCGTCGCCGAGGCGATCCGCTTCATCGCACGCCCCGCATGCGCAGTCCCCGAAGGTCCGGCGCCACGAGCGGTGCGCCCCGGGCCCCCTCGACCTTGCCGAAACGGTCAGTCTCCAGCCAGTCGCTCGTCGCGCGTTCCATGTCCTCGAAGCTCCGCCCGACGAAGTTCCACCAGAGCAGGACTTCCTCGCCGAACGGGCGGCCGCCGATGAGCAGCAGCCGCGACGCCGCCGATGTCTCGATCGGCAGCTTGCCGCCGCCCGTGCCGAAATAGAGGAGCGCGCCGGGCGCGAGCGGCTCGCCGCCGACGGTCGCCGTGCCTTCGAGGGTCATCACGCCGTGTTCGAATGCCGGATCGAGATCGAGTTCGGTGCGCGCCGGACCCGGCGATGCGAGGTCGAGCCCGACGAGCGGCGAGAAGACCTCCGCCGGGGCGCGCGCGCCCGCGAACGTGCCGGCGAGCACCGTCATGCGAAACCCGCCGCGCTCGAGGATCGGCAGGTCCGGGTAGTGGTGGAAGGAAGGCTCACGCTCGCTCTCGGCCTTGGGCAATGCGATCCAGAGCTGCGCGAGCTGGAAGCGGCCCGGCGCGTCGGCGGGCGATTCCTCCGCGTGCGAGATGCCGCGGCCGGCCGTCATCAGGTTGACCTGGCCGGGCTCGATCCACTGGCGATAGCCGAGGCTGTCCGTGTGCAGGATCCTGCCTTCGATCATCCAGCTGAAGGTCTGCAGTCCCATGTGCGGATGCGGCCCGATCGTGATGCCCTGGCCCGCGGCATAGTTCGCCGGCCCCGCGTGATCGAAGAAGCACCAGGCGCCGATCATCCGGCGATGGTGGTTCGGCAGCGCGCGGCGGATTTCGAATCCATCGCCGACGACGGCGCGCTGCGTCTCGAGTTTTTCGACATTCATCGGGGAATCATGCTCCGGCTGGGTCCGGCCGCCAAGTACGCACCGGGATGCGGGGAATGGTGCCTGACGCGCCCGATTTCAAGCCGTAGTCGAGAGTTCGCCCGGCGCGTCGGCCGGGAAGGGCGTGTATCATTCCGCTGCCCCAAAAGGCGCCATACGGAGCCCGCCCAGACAGCCGTGACAAAACGAGCGATGAGCGGAAACCCGGCCCACGGCCTCTGGATCACGGCGCTTCTGCTGACTTGCGGCTGCTCCGTCGAGCGCCTCGCCGCGAACAAGATCGCGGACACGCTGGCTGGCTCCGGTACGGCCTACGCGAGCGACGACGATCCCGCGCTGGTCGAGGCCGCGCTGCCCTTCAGCCTGAAGCTGATGGAGAGCGCGCTCGTCCAGACGCCCGAGCACCGCAGGCTGCTGTCCGCAACCTGCGCGGCATTCACCGAATACGCCTATGCCTTCGTGCAGCAGGAGGGGGATGCACTCGCACTCGACGACTCCGATGCCGCCTGGCTGTCCTGGAACCGCGCGCGAAAGCTCTACCTGCGCGCGCGCGATTACGGTCTTCGCGGCCTCGAGGTCGCGCATCCCGGATTCCGGCAGGCGCTCGTCGCGGATCGCGCCGCGGCGGTCGCGCAGGCGGGCCCGGAGGACGTGGATTTGCTGTACTGGACCGCCGTGTCGTGGGCGGCCGCGATCTCCCTCGGCAAGGATGACCCGCAACTCGTCGCCGACCTGCCCGCCGTGTCGGCTCTGATCGACCGTGCGCTCGCAGTCGGCGAGAGCTGGGACGGCGGTGCGATCCATGCGTTCCTCATCACTTACACGATGGCGCGGCCCGACGTGACTGAAGACCGCGAAGCCAGGGCCAGGGTTCACTTCGACCGGGCGGTCCAGTTGACGCAGGGCAAGGCCGCGGGGCCCTACGTCGCATGGGCGGAAGCCATCTGCCTGCCGAAGGAGGACCGCGCTTGCTTCGACCAGGCGATCGGCTCGGCGCTTGCGATCGACCCGGACGCGGATCCCGGGATGCGCCTCGTCAATACGGTGATGCAGCGGCGGGCCGCGTGGCTGCGCGATCACGTGGACCACTGGATCCTGCCGCCGCTCGAGGATGGAAAGGACACGGAGCCCTCGACATGAGACTGACCCGCCGACAATTCGCGCTCGCGGCGGCGGCGCTGCCGATGGCGATGACCGAGGCCCGCGCGGCGGACGCCGCGCAGCTTCGCGTCGCGACCGTGGCGCCCGCGGGCTCGTCGTTCCACAAGCGGCTGCAGGCGCTCGGCAACGAATGGGCCAGGGGTCCGGGCGGCGTCTCGATGAACATCTACGCGGGCACGCAGGGCGGCGAGCAGCAGATCGTGCGCCGCATGCGCGTGGGGCAGCTGCAGGGCGCGATGCTGAGCTCGGTCGGCCTCTCGCAGATCGACCGCTCGGTGACGGCGCTGCAGTACCTGCCGCTCCTGTTCCGCGACTGGGGTGACGTGGACGCCGTGCGCGACAAGCTCCGGCCGCAGCTCGAGGCGTCGTTGCAGAAGGCGGGCTACGTCGAACTCTTCTGGGGCGACGGCGGCTGGGTCCGGTATTTCTCGAAGAAGCCGATCACGAGGATCGGCGACCTGAAGTCCATGCGCGTGTACGCGAGCTCCGGCGAGCCCGCGACGACGGAGATCTTCAAGAACTTCTATACGCCGGTCGTGCTCGAGCCGGACCAGATCCTGCTGGGATTGCGCAACGGCATGATCGACGCGCTGCCGATCCCGGCCTTTCTCGCCAACCTCAGCCAGGTCCCGACGTACGCGCCGTACATGCTCGACTTGCGCTGGGCGCCCATCACGGGCGCCCTCGTCCTGACCGAGCGCGCCTGGCAGCAGCTCGACCCGAAAACACAGGCCTGGTTCCGGGAGTCGTCGGACAAGGCGGGCGTCGAGATCCGGCGTGCCGGACGCCTGGAAGACGACCTGACCATCCAGGCCATGAAGGACAAGCAGGGCCTCAAGGTCACGACGCTGACCCCGGAGGCGGAGCGGGAGTGGCGGGCCGAGATCGCGGGGTTCTACCCGCGCGTGCGCGGCACGGTCATACCCGCGCCCATGTTCGACCTGACCGTGGAAACCCTGAAAGCCAGGCACGCCGCCGGATCGTGAGGGATTTCGTCCACCGCCTCGAAGACCGGCTGCTTGCCGCCGTGCTGGTGTTGCTCGTCGTCCTCGGCGTCGCCGCGGCGAGCCAGCGGTTCTCGGACACCGATGAGCTGATCCGTCACCTGACGCTTGTCATCGGCATGCTGGGCGGCATGGTCGCCGCCCGCGAGGGCCGGCTGCTCGCGATGGGCACATTCGTGCAGATCGTGCCGCCGCAATGGCAGGCGACCGTCCATGCGCTCGCGGGCCTGGTCGCCACGACCGTTTCCGCGGTCCTCACGCTTGCAGCCTGGCAGTTCGTCTCCCAGGAAGCGGCCAGCTCGAGCTCGCTCGCCTTCGGCGTGCCGCGCATCGCGCTCCAGGCCGTCATGCCGGCGGGATTTGCGTTCATCACGCTGCGCCTCGCGATGCATTCGGCGGCCGGCGGCTTCGGGCGCGCAGCCGTCCTCGCGATCGCGGTCGCCGCGGCAGCCTGTGTCGGAGGGCTCGACGTCGCCTGGCCGGCGATCCGCACGCCCGCGTTCATCGCGCTCGGTGTCGCAATCCTCTTCGGCGCGCCGCTCTTCACGGGGCTCGCCGGAATCGCGCTCATCTTTTTCATCAGCACCGGCGACCCGATCGCCTCGGTGCCGCTCGATCACTACGACCAGGTCGTCAATCCGCTGCTTTCGACGCTGCCGCTCTTCACGCTCGCGGGCTTCGTCGTCACCTCGACGGGCGCGGCCAGGCGCCTGGTGCGCCTGCTGCGGGCCTGGACCGGGCACCTGCGCGGCGGGCCGGCGGTGGTCACGGTCTTCGCCTGCGCATTCTTCACCGCGTTCACCGGCGGCTCCGGCATCACGATCCTCGCGCTCGGGGGCCTCCTGATGCCGATCCTGATGGGCTCGCGATACGGCGATCGCACCGCGCTCGGCCTCGTGACGGGTGCGGGCTCGCTCGGCGTGCTGTTCGCACCCTGCCTGCCGCTCATTCTCTATTCGATCGTCGCGGAGGTATCGATCGAGTCCATGTTCCTTGGCGGTGCGCTGCCGGGCCTCCTGATGGTGGCGCTCGCCTGCGCCTGGGGCGTTTCGAAGTCGCCGCCCGCGAGCCCGCGCCGCCGGTTCAGCGCGCGCCGCGCCTGCGTCGCGACCTGGCGCGCGAAGTGGGACCTGCTGCTCCCGGTCGTGCCGATCGTCCTGATCTTCGGCGGCTTCGTGCTGCCGGTGCCGGCGGCCGCGATCACCGCCGCCTACGCGATCCTGGTCGCGGTGATCGTCAATCGCGACCTGCCGCGCGGGGAGCGGCTGGTCGAGGTCCTGACCGAATGCGGCCTGCTGGTCGGCGGCGTGCTCCTGATCCTCGGCACGGCCATGGGCCTCACGAACCTCCTGATCACGGAGCACGTGCCGGACCGGCTCACGCTGTGGATGGACGCGACGGTCAGCTCGCCCTGGATTTTCCTGCTGATCCTGAACGTCGTCATGGTCGTGCTCGGCTGCGTGATCGAGATCTTCTCCGCGATCATCGTCGTCGCGCCGCTCATCGTGCCGGTCGCGCGCACTTTCGGCGTGGATCCCGTGCACCTCGGCGTGATCATGCTGGCGAGCCTCGAACTCGGCTACCTGATGCCGCCGATCGGGCTCAATCTCCTGATGTCAGCCTCGCGATTCCGCCGTCCCATGTTCGAGGTGGCCTCGGCGACGCTCCCGATGCTCGCCGTCCTCGCGGCCGGCGTCGCGCTGATCAATCTGTTCCCGCAACTGAGCCTGTGGCTGCCGCACTGGTTCGCGGGCGGCGCGCCCTAGCCCGACGGACGGGCCGCGCGGCCTGCCAGCGCCCCGCGGAGGGCTGCAATTCCGGGCCCCGCGAGGACGTGGATGCTCCCGCGCGACGGTCGCGCAAATCCGCGCGGGCACGCCGCCGCCAACGCGCGAGGATCGACGCGCGCATCGTCGGCGACCGTCACGAGCAGGCGCGTCGAGAAGACTTCGATGGCCGAGACGTTGCCGGCACCGCCGAGCGCGGCCAGCAACCTGTCCGCATCGACATCGGTCGCGACCGGCGGCGCGGATCCGCGCAGGCCTTGCCGAATCTGTCCTGCGAGCTGGTCTGCCACCGGCCCGACCACGACCTGCAGCGTGTCCGCGGTGGGGCGAACGAGCCCGCGCGCGCCGAGCTGCCGAAGCGCCGCTTCGTTCACGGCATCCTGGCTCGAGACCGTGACGCGCAGCCGCGTCATGCAGGCATCGAGTGCGCGGATATTCGCGGCGCCGCCGAGCGCATCGAGGAATGCGGCGGCCTCGCCGGTCTCGGTCGCCGAGACTGCCGGCGCGGAGGATTCCTCGGCGTCGCGTCCCGGTGTCTTGAGGTCGAAGCGCGCGATCATGAAGCGGAATGCGAAGTAATAGATCGTCGCGTAGGCGAGCCCCACGGGAATCAGGACCAGCGGCTCCGTGGCCTTTCCGTAATTCAGCACGTAATCGAACAACCCCGCCGAGAAGCCGAAGCCGAGCTTCACGCCGAGCAGGTCCATGAGCACCATGGCGGTCCCGGTCAGCACCGCGTGCAGGGCGTAGAGCGCCGGCGCCAGGAAGACGAACGTGAATTCGATGGGTTCGGTCACGCCGGTGAGGAACGACGTCAGCGCCATGGACAGCATCAGCCCGGCCACGGCCCGGCGCCGGCCGGTCGGTGCGGCGTGGTACATCGCGAGGCAAGCCGCCGGCAGCCCGAACATCATCACCGGAAAGAACCCGGACATGAAGGCGCCGGCGCTCGGGTCGCCGGCGAAGAAGCGGTTGAGGTCGCCCGTGACCCCGCCGTATTCGCCGACGATGAACCAGGCGAGATTGTTCAGGACGTGGTGCAGGCCCGTGATGATCAGGATGCGGTTCAGCACGCCGTAGACGAAAAGGCCGATCTCGCCGGAACCGAGGACGGCGCGGCTCAGCGTGTCCATGCCCTGTTCGAGTACCGGCCAGCCCCAGCCGAAGATGCAGGCGAGGGCGAGCCCGGCGAGGCCGGCGACGATCGGCACGAAGCGCCGGCCGCCGAAGAACGCGAGGTAACTGGGCAGCTTGAGCTCGCTGTAGCGGTTGTACAGGTATCCCGCGATGCATCCCGACAGGAGGCCGGCGGGCACCGAGAGCTTCACCATCGATCCAGCCGGGACGCCGGCCAGCGTTTCGGCGCCCCGCGTCGCGACGAAGTAGCAGACGACGGCCGCGAGGCCCGCGGCGCCGTGATTCTCGCGCGCGATGCCGACCGCGATCCCGATCGCGAACAGGATGCCGAGATTCGCGAAGATCGACTGGCCCGCCGCCGCGACGGCCGGCAGGTCGAGCAGGTCCGGCTGGCCGAGCCGCAGCAGCAGTCCCGCGATCGGCAGCACCGCAATGGGCAGCATCAGCGCGCGCCCGAACTGCTGCATGCCCGCGAACCAGTGTTTCACGATCGGTTCCCGTTGCCGCTTTCGGCGAGCATTGCACGCACCGCAGCCGCGCTCTCGAGGGCGAGAGCGCGCGCGGCGAGGTCGCGGCATTCGGCGAGCGTGTGCCGCCGCACGGCGTCCTTGATCGCCGGGATCGCGCCGGGGACCGCAGAGAGCTCGCCGACACCGAGCCCGACGAGGAGCGGGGCGGCGGGCGATTCCGACGCGAGCCCGCCGCAGACGGCGACGCCGCGTCCTGCTTCGCGCGCCGCCGCAGCGACGCGCTGGATCAGCTGGAGCACGACGGGATGCATCGCGTCGAGGCCGTCGGCGAGCAGCGGATGCGCGCGGTCGATGGCGAACACATACTGCGTCAGGTCGTTGGTGCCGATCGAGAAGAAATCCGCGTGCGCCGCGAGGCGGGCCGCGGCGATGGCGGCCGCCGGCGTCTCGATCATGATGCCGACGGGGATGTCCGCGTTCCCGCGCCGTGCGGGTGCGATCTCGCGGATCATCGCGCGCACCGCCTCGATCTCCGCAGGCTCGTTGACCATCGGCAGCAGGATGCGGCATCGGTTCGCGGGCCGCACCGACAGGATCGCCGTGACCTGCGCGCGCAGGAGTTCCGGGCGCCACAGGCTCGCGCGGATGCCGCGAAGGCCGAGCGCAGGATTGTCCTGGGCAGGCATGGCGAGAAATGGAATCGGCTTGTCGCTGCCGGCATCGAGCGTGCGCACGACGACGGGCCGGCCGGAGAAGGTGTCGACCACCGCCTGGTATTGCGCCAGCTGCTCGGCAATGTCCGGCGGCTCGAGCCGGTCCAGGAACAGGAATTCGGTGCGCAGCAGGCCGCAGCCTTCAGCTCCCGAGCCGACTGCGGCCTCGGCTTCGGCGGTCGATCCGACATTCGCGAAGACCTCGATGCGCTCGCCGTCGGCCGTGCGGCAGTCGAGCGCGGCGGCCGTCCGCAGTCGTGCGCGGCGGCGGTTGCGCGCAGCGATGCGCGACTGCGCTTCCGCGACTTCCGGGGCGCCGGGCGCGACCGTCACGCGGCCTTGCTCGGCGTCGACCAGCAGCCGCGTCCCGTCGGGCAACGAGAGCAACTGCGCGTCGACGCCGGCGAGCATCGGGATGCCGCTCGCGCCGGCCAGGATCGCGACATGCGAGGTCGCAGCGCGGCTCACCGTGCAGATGCCGGCGATGCGGGCGGCATCGAGCGCGAGGAACTGGGAAGGCAGCAGGTCACGGGCGACGAGGATCGCGCCCGCGGGGAGCGCAACCGGTTCGGGTTCGGCGGATCCCGCGAGGGTTTCGAGCAGTTGCAGTTCGAGGTCGCGCAGGTCGTCGGCCCGTGCGGCGATATGCCCGTCGTCGAGCGATCCGAGCACGTGCACGGCCTCGTTGATCGCCGCTCGCCAGGCGAAGCCGGCGCCCTTGCCGAGGGCGATGTGGCGATAGGCTGCGGCCAGCAGCTCGGGGTCCTCCAGGAACTCGAGGTGTGCCCCGACGATTCCTGCGCCCGTGCCGCCGTCCGCGGGTGCAAGCCGGAGGAGCTTCGCCGCGAGGCGCCTGCGCGCGTCGTCGAATCGCTCCATTTCCACCGTGGCACCCGCGCCCTGTTCGGGAACTACAGGTTCGCCACGCGCGATCCGCACGGCGGGGCCGAGCGCGAGTCCCTCGGAGGCGATGACGGGGCCGGTCGTTGAGCGTCCGGACGCATTCGAGCCGCCAGGGATTGCAGCCGGACCGGCGCCCGAGAGAGTTGCCGCGCGCGCGAGCGCCTGCTCGAGCGCACCCGGTACGAGCGCAGCATCGGCGCCGCTTGCGGAGATTTCGAGAACGTCTCCGCGCCGCGCGCCGAGCGTGAGCAGGGCGACGGCGCTTCGCGCGTTGGCGGTTTTCCCGTGCAACGACAGCGAGACCTCGGCGCGCAGGTTCTTCAGGCCCTGCGCGAGGATCGCTGCGGGACGTGCATGCAAGCCGTGCGGTAGCGCGATCGCAAGCCTTGCCCGCGTCTCCGTGCCGGCGGACGCCGTGGCGCTTGTCGATAACGGGGACTCCGAGGCCCGCACGGTCATCAGGACATCGCCGGCACGCAGCAGTCCTGGCGCGCGGCGATCGGCAATGCGGAATTTCCCGGGCTCCGTGACGATCACGGGTGTCACGAGACTGCGCGCCGTGCGCGCAATGCGGTCCAGGTCGAAGCGGATGAGGGCGTCCCCGGCGCTGACCCGGTCGCCGGTCCGGACCAGCGCCTCGAATCCTTCGCCTTTCAGCGCAACCGTGTCGACGCCGACATGCAACAGGATTTCGGCGCCGTTGGCAGCGCGGATCGTCACGGCATGCCCGGTGGGCGGCAAGGCGCCGATTTCGCCGTCACAGGGCGCGCGCAAGACGCCCTCGGTCGGATCGATGGCAATCCCGTCGCCCAGCATACGGCTCGCGAAGACCTCGTCGTCCATTTCGTCGAGCGGGCCGGCCCAGCCCGCGAGCGGGGACTTCAGGATGAGGTCAGCCACGGTCCCGTTCCCCCAGTTCGACCCACTGTATCGCCCAGACCGGATCGATCGCGGGCCGTGCGAATCGCAGGCACATCCGGCCGCCCGCAGGCTGCGGCGGAATCACGACTGGGCCGAGGATCGAGAGCGCAGGGTTTCTCGCGGCGGATTCGAGCGGAATCACCGCGACCGGTTCGCCGCTGCAGTCTGCGGTTCGAACTTCGAGTTCGCCGCTGGCAGTGCGGGCGTCGCCGCGACGGATTGCGTCGGCATCCTTGCCGATCTGGAAATTAAATGGCAGCTGGCCGACCGATGCGCGCAGCGTCGCACCCTGCGTGAGGTCGACGTCGGGCCAGGTCCAGCAGGGGTCGACGATGTCCACGTTGAAGAAGGCGCGCTCGCCCTCGAGCGGCGCGTCGTCCTCGAGCCGCAGCACGAG
>DATBSX010000171.1:0-3509 GCA_036559565.1 Steroidobacteraceae bacterium
TCCCGATACGAAATTGCTGAAGATCGCCTGCAGGCCGAAACCGAGCCCGACGCCGACGGCGCCGGCCAGCACGGCAAACTGGGTCAGGGGGATTCCCATGAGTCCGGCTGCCACCAGCACGCCAACTACGACCAGGGCATATTTGGCGAGGCGCGACACCGTGTAAATCGCCGGTCGCAGAGCGGGCTGGTGGCTCATCGCATAACGCGTGAAGCCTTTCTGCATCAGCCGAGACAGCATCCATACGGCAACCAGCGTGAGGATCGCCGCGAGGACACCCGCGACGTTTATCTCAAGCCTTCCAACCTGAAAGCTGTATTCGAAGAGCGATTGCGCGCGTTCGACGACATCGGCCATATATTTGAATTGACATCGAAAATCGCGCGAAGTGCCGCGCCGACACGTCCCACAAGCGAGCGCAGCCTGCTCCTACTGCGTGCGGGTCCGTCGAAGTGGTAAGCAACGACTATTGCACGCTGCCGAATGCAGCCAGCAACTCGCCGCCGCGCGCCGTCTTGAGCGCCGCGCACAGCCGGATACTTTCTGTCGCCTGGTCCAGGTCGCGCTCGTAGCCGGGCAGTGCATCGGCATGCGCCACGACGAACGCCCGCCATTCGTCCGCCCGCGCGGCGCTGCAGAATCGGCTTCCGAGGTAGGGCACGAAGTTTGAGCGGTAACCCTCGGGCACCAGGGGCAGGATCTCATCGACGTTCTGCCGCAACCAGGCATACGTGCTTTCGGTCGTGGCCGGCCGGTTCATTTGACGGTTCAGGACGCGAAAGATTTCCGTGCCCTTGAACGTCTTGGCCATCACCGCAGCCTGCAGCTTGCGGACGAGGGCCGGGTCTTCCACGCGGGCGAGCGCGCCGATCGCCGCATCGCGGAACGTTTGATCCTCCGAGGCGGCGAGCTGACCTAGGAGCTTGTCGAAGAACGGCTGGCCGAGGTCCTGGACGCCGACGGTCAGTACCGTCTCGAGTTCCGCGGGATCGGCGGCCGTCGCGTCGGACTTGCCTTCGAGCCCGATGACCTTCGCCGCTTGCGCCGCCAGCGGCGCGCGCATGGCGCGGTCCTTGGCCATCACGATGAGGAATCGCTGCAGGCTCTTGTGGAGCAGCTCCGAACCGGTGTCGTTCGCCCCGGCAAGGCGCGCATACCGGGGCGCGACCAGCGCGCGCAGGGCGGACTCGACCGCGGGCAGCTCTTTCGAGTCGTAAATGTCGGCGATATCCTCCAGCCGATCGGTCGCGGCATCCGCGACGTCCCAGGCGTCGTGATTGACGAGCGCCGCTAGGCCCGACAGGTAGAGCGGAGCCGGCACGGTGCCCGCACGGAATGCCGCATCGAGAGCGTCCACCAGCACCAGCGCTTCGGCAGGCTTCAGGCGCGGCGCGGATTCGATCAGCTGGCGCCAGCCGCCTTCATCGACCGTGAAGCGGTAGTAGCCGGCGCCGTCCGCATTCGGGAGCAAGGCGACGGGACAGGAGGCCGCTTCGAGGTTCAAGGTCTGGCGGCGCTCGGCGAGCAGCGCGCACTGGCTGGCCCGGCGATCGCCATCCTGCCAGGACACACAGAACGGAATTTGCCACTGGCTCGCCTGCGGCTGGATCGCGGAGCCGAGCGGCGCGTAACGCGACTGGCCGACTTGCAGGCGCGGGTGCGCGGGGTCGTTGCAGTCCAGTCTGACCGAGACCAGTGGCACGCCCGGCTGGCTGATGAACGACTGGAAGGCGGGCTGGATGTCGTCGCGACGGGAAACGGCCGCGATTGATCCGATGAAGTCTTCGGCGGTCGCCGTTCCGTCCTCGTGCTGCTTCAGGTACTGGCGCACGCCGTCGCGGAACTCCCGCTCGCCGACGAAGCGCTCCAGCATGGACAGGACGCCGCCGCCTTTCTGGTAGGTTATGGCGTCGAACGTGCCATTGGCCTCTTCGCTGTCGTTGACCGGCTGCCGGATCGCCCGCACCGCGACCAGTGAATCGTCGGCCATCGCACTGAGCGCGCCCTTGAGAATCTCACGATCGAATTCGCCCGCGGGCCAGTGGGCCTGCGCCGCCTTGTCCTCCATCCAAGTGGCAAAGGCTTCGTTCAGCCAGATATCGTTCCACCACGCCGGCGTGACGAGGTCACCGAACCACATGTGCGCCATCTCGTGCGCGTGGGTGGTCGTAAAATCGCGGCGCTGATCCACGGGCGAGTTCGCGTCCATCAGCATGAGCGACTCGTCGTAGGTGATGGCGCCGACGTTTTCCATCGCCCCGCCGAAGTTCTCCGGCACCGCGATGAGGTCGAGCTTGTCGAAGGGATACGGCGTTCCGAAATAAGCCTCGAGGGCAGATAGCAGCCCGGTCGTATTTTCCAGCGCGTACTGGAACCGCTTGCCCTGCCCGTTGGCGGCGATGCCACGGAGGGGAAGCGGACGATTGCGCACTGCGTTGGGCGGAATGGGGCCTATGTCGGCGACGTCATAAGGCCCGACCGCGAACGCGATCAGGTAGGTCGGCAAGGGCCGCGTGGTCTTGAAGACGTGGCGCACGCTGCCATCTGCGAGATCCTGCCGCCCGGTCTCCGGGGTCGCCGTCACGGCGACGTCGTCCTTCCGCGAGGTGATCGCAATGTCGAAGGGCGTCTTGAAGCCCGGCTCGTCGAATCCGGGAAATGCCTGGCGCGCCGCGATCGCCTCGAACTGCGTCACCGCATAAGCACGCTCCCCGCGCACGACTTTGAAAAGTGCATTGCCCGACGTGTTGAACGGTGCGCTGTAGGCGATATGCAGGCGCAGGGGACCTGCCGGCAGGGTCTCGGCGAACGAGAGGAGCGCGACGCCGGAATCGAGTTTCTCCGCATAGGTCGCGGCGATGCGTCGTGAGGCGCCAACCGTGGCGTAGGACTCCGAGACTTTCAGGTCCTTGCCATGCAGCCAGATCGCAGCGCGCGGCTCCGCAAGTGTGACGTCGATGTCGACCGATCCCGAAAACTCGTCTTTCGACGGGTCGATGGAGAGATCAATGGCGTAATGAACCGGCACGACGGCGCGGCCGAGTTGGCCGGGAGGCGGTGCTTCCGCCCCGCTGGCGGCCTGGCAGAACAGGGCGGCGCAGGCCGCGGCAAGGAGTCCGTGAAAACGGCGAGTGTTCGGCATTCTGCAGGTCCCCTTCGGATGCGGCCATTCTATGATGGCGTCCCGCACATTTTGCGCCATTCGCGCCTTAAACGCCGGTCATCAGTGATCCACTGATACGGCGGATTCTGACGCGCGGGCGCTCCGCACGCTGACGGAATCCCCGCTCATCGTCATGTCTTATCTGTCCTGCCATGCTGGACTCAGCCATAAACAAGGTCGTCCGCCTCACGGTCCCGACGACGATCGAGCAGCTCGGCGACGCGCTGGAATCCCTTCCGCACGGCGTGCGATACGGCGTGCTGTGCGATCTGGATGAGGCCGGGCAGGCGTACCGCTACGATGCCGCAGCTCACTGCGCGTACTACTTGGGCGTGCAGAGCGCCCG